>NZ_JBHVPZ010000012.1:0-184179 GCF_042887135.1 Kitasatospora sp. NPDC057965 | reverse complement strand
CGTACCCGTTCGTCCACCTCCCGTACTGCTCCGCCACCGCCCGGGCGCCGTCCCCGCCCCGGTCCCGCCGCCGTCCCGCCCCGGTCCGGCGGCCGGGCCCTGTCCAGCCGGGCTCGCGTGTGGGGCCGGACTGTGGCGCAACCGCAATACGACCCGAACGTTCCGTACCCGTTCGTCCACCTCCCGTACTGCTCCGCCACCGCCCGGGCGCCGTCCCCGCCCCGGTCCCGCCGCCGTCCCGCCCCGGTCCGGCGGCCGTCCCGGGGCCGTCCCGCCGCCGGCTCCCCCCGGTCCGGGACCGGTGGCACGGACGCTTGCCCGGATCCGGGAGAATGGGGTCATGACTGCCCAGATTCTCGATGGCAAGGCCACCGCGGCCGCGATCAAGTCCGAACTCGCCGCCCGCGTGGCGGCCCTCCAGGCGAAGGGCGTCGTGCCCGGCCTCGGCACCGTCCTGGTCGGCGACGACCCGGGCAGCCGCTGGTACGTCAACGGCAAGCACCGGGACTGCGCCGAGATCGGCATCGCCTCGATCCAGCGCGAGCTGCCCGCCACCGCCACCCAGGAGGACGTCGAGAACGTCGTCCGCGAGCTCAACGCCGACCCGACCTGCACCGGCTACATCGTCCAGCTGCCGCTGCCCAAGGGCCTCGACCAGAACCCGGTCCTGGAGCTGATGGACCCGGACAAGGACGCGGACGGCCTGCACCCGACCTCGCTCGGCCGCCTCGCGCTGGGCATCGACGGCCCGCTGCCCTGCACCCCGCTCGGCATCGTCGAGCTGCTGCGCCGCCACGACGTGCCGATCGACGGCGCCGAGGTGGTCGTGGTCGGCCGCGGCGTCACCGTCGGCCGCTCGATCGGGCTGCTGCTCACCCGCCGCAGCGAGAACGCCACCGTCACGCTCTGCCACACCGGCACCCGTGACCTCGCCCACCACCTGCGCCAGGCCGACATCATCGTGGCCGCCGCCGGTGTGCCGCACCTGGTCAAGCCGGAGGACGTCAAGCCGGGCGCGGCCGTGCTGGACGTCGGCGTCAGCCGCAGCGAGGGCAAGATCGTCGGCGACGTCCACCCGGGCGTGGCCGAGGTGGCCGGCTGGATCTCCCCGAACCCCGGCGGCGTCGGCCCGATGACCCGCGCCATGCTGCTGAACAACATCGTGGTGGCGGCCGAGCGCCGCGCCGGCATCTGACCCGCCCCGACCGACGAACGACGATCCGAAGGACGGGAAGCCATGACCGAACCGCGGCGGACCCGGCGCAGGCCGGTCAAGACCACCGGCACGCTGCCCCCCGAGGGCTCGGCGGCGGCGCTCGGGCGCGACCACGCGCTGCCGGTCCGGCAGTGGCCGATAACGCTGGTCCTGCTGGTGGTCGGCGCCGGTCTCGCGGTCACCTGGTTCGCCGACTTCCAGGACGGCTTCAAGTACGGGCTGCTGATCATCGGCGGCGGGGTGCTGCTCGGCGCGGTGCTGCGGCTGGTGCTGCCGGAGGTCGGCATGCTGGCGGTGCGCAGCCGGTTCACCGATGTGATCGTGCTGACCTTCCTCGGCGTGTCGATCGTGCTGCTGACCCTGATGGCCCAGCCCAACCCGTGGGTGGAGTTCCCGGTGCTGGACAACATCGGCCAGCTGATCGGGCGTCCCCGGCGGTAGTCCGGCCGGTCGTGCACGGCCCCCGCCCGGAACCCGGGCGGGGGCCGTCATCGTCTGTGACCAACCAGTCACGACCTCGCCCGAGGCGTACGCTTCCCTTTGCGATACCCTGACGCCGGTTCTCTCGATGTCGAGAGACCGTCCGCGGCTCCGGCGCGCCGAACGTGCCTGGGGCACCTGGCGATCTGCTGGAGAAGGTAGAAATGACCCGCACCCCCGTCAACGTCACCATCACCGGAGCCGCCGGCCAGATCGGCTACGCGCTGCTCTTCCGCATCGCCTCGGGCCACCTGCTCGGCGCCGACGTCCCGGTGAACCTGCGCCTCCTGGAGATCCCGCAGGGCCTCAAGGCCGCCGAGGGCACCGCCATGGAGCTCGTCGACTGCGCGTTCCCGCTGCTGCGCGACATCACCATCACCGACCAGCCGAACGTGGCCTTCGACGGCGCCAACGTCGCGCTGCTGGTCGGCGCCCGTCCGCGCACCGCCGGCATGGAGCGCGGCGACCTGCTGCAGGCCAACGGCGGCATCTTCGGCCCGCAGGGCAAGGCCATCAACGCCCACGCCGCGGACGACATCAAGGTCCTGGTCGTCGGCAACCCGGCCAACACCAACGCCCTGATCGCCCAGCGCAACGCCCCGGACGTGCCGGCCGAGCGCTTCACCGCGATGACCCGTCTGGACCACAACCGCGCCGTCGGCCAGCTCTCGGCCAAGACCGGCGCCCTGGTCTCCGACATCAAGCGCGTCACCATCTGGGGCAACCACTCCGCCACCCAGTACCCGGACATCTTCCAGGCCGAGGTCGCCGGCAAGCCGGCCTTCGAGGCCGTCGGCAGCGACCTGGCCTGGCTGGAGAGCGACTTCATCCCGACCGTCGCCAAGCGCGGCGCCGCCATCATCGACGCCCGCGGCGCCTCCTCGGCCGCCTCGGCCGCCAACGCCGCCATCGACCACGTCCACACCTGGGTCAACGGCACCGCCGAGGGCGACTGGACCTCCATGGGTGTCGTCTCCGACGGCTCCTACGGCGTCCCGGCCGGCCTGATCTCCTCCTTCCCGGTCACCACCAAGGACGGCGAGTTCGAGATCGTCCAGGGCCTGGAGATCTCCGACTTCTCGCGCACCCGCATCGACGCCTCGGTCAAGGAGCTGACCGAGGAGCGCGACGCGGTCCAGGAGCTCGGCCTCATCTGAGCCGCCGCGCCCCAGCGCCCCACGACGGCCCGTCGTCCCCTTCCCGGGGGACGGCGGGCCGTCGCCCTACACTGACCCGCTGTGAACGAAACCATCGAGGATGCCGCACTCGTCCTCGTCTTCATCGTCCTGGGCGGCCTGTTCAACGTCGCCGAGATCTCGCTGATCTCGCTGCGCGAGGGCCAGATCCGGACGCTGGAGGCACGCGGCACCCGGCGGGCGGCCCGGGCCGCGCACCTCGCGGCCGACCCGAACCGCTTCCTGGCGGCCGTCCAGGTCGGCGTCACCTGCATGGGCTTCCTCTCCGCCGCCTTCGGCGCCGACACGCTGGCCGGCAAGGTCGCCCCGCTGTTCGTGCGGGCCGGGCTCTCCGAGGGCGTCGCCGACGCCACCGCCCTGGTCGGCCTCACCCTGGTGATCAGCTACGTCTCCCTGGTGCTCGGCGAGCTCACCCCCAAGCGGATCGGTCTCCAGCGGGCCGACGCCATCGCCGTGCTGGCCGCCCCGGTGGTCGACGTCATGTCGGTGGCGCTACGACCGGCGATCTGGCTGCTCGGCCGTTCCACCGATCTGATGGTCCGGTTGCTCGGCGGCGACCCGAGCGCCGGGCGCGGCTCGATGAGCTCCGAGGAGCTCCGCGGCCTGGTCGCCGCCAACACCGAACTCGGCAGCGACCAGCGGACGTTGATCGCCGACGTGTTCGCCGCCGGGGAGCGCCAGCTGCGCGAGGTGATGGTCCCGCGCACCGAGGTGACCTTCCTGGACGCCGAGCGCCCGCTCGCCGAGGTCCGCGCCCAGGCGGACTCCTCGCCGCACTCCCGCTACCCCGTGATCGAGGGCAGCTACGACGCGGTGACCGGCTTCGTGCACGTCCGCGACCTGTACGGCGCGCGCGGCGAACGGGCCGCCAAGGTCCGCGACCTGGCCCGCCCGGTCAAGCTGCTGCCCGGCACCAAGCAGGTGCTGGAGGCGATGGGCGAGATGCGCCGCGAGGGCCACCACCTGGCGATCGTGGTCGACGAGTACGGCGGCACCGCCGGCATCGTCACCCTGGAGGACCTGGTGGAGGAGGTGATCGGCGAGATCCGCGACGAGTACGACACGCCCGAGCCCGCCCCCACCCGGCGGCTGGCCGGCGGCGGCGTGGAGCTCGACGGCCTGCTCAACCTGGGGGACTTCGCCGAGGAGACCGGCGTCACCCTCCCCGAGGGCCCGTACGAGACGGTGGCCGGCTGCCTGGTCGCCGCGCTCGGCCGGCTGCCCGTCGACGGCGACCGGGTGCGGATCCCGGCCGGCCCGGGCCTGGAGGTGCTGCTGACGGTGGCCAAGCTGGAGGGCCGGCGGATCGCCCGGGTCGGGGTGAGTGCCGTCACACTGGCCGGGCCGCCGGGGGCGGAGGTTTCCTGACCGGTCGGTGGAACTGGAACAATGGCCCGCATGGTCAACGCAGCGGTCACTGGTCCGGTCAAGGACCGTCCCCGGGTGCTCTCCGGCATCCAGCCCACCTCCGGTTCGTTCCACCTCGGCAACTACCTGGGCGCGGTGCGCCAGTGGGTCGACCTGCAGAAGGAGAACGACGCCTTCTACATGGTCGTCGACCTGCACGCGATCACCATCGAGCAGGATCCGGCGACGCTGCGCCAGAACACCCGGGTCTCCGCCGCGCAGCTGCTCGGCGCGGGCCTGGAGCCGGAGCACTGCACCCTGTTCGTCCAGTCGCACGTGCCCGAGCACGCGCAGCTGGGCTGGGTGATGAACTGCCTCACCGGCTTCGGCGAGGCCTCCCGGATGACCCAGTTCAAGGACAAGTCGGCCAAGCAGGGCACCGCCGGGACCTCGGTGGGCCTGTTCACCTACCCGATCCTCCAGGTCGCCGACATCCTGCTGTACCAGGCGGACGCCGTTCCGGTCGGCGAGGACCAGCGCCAGCACGTGGAGCTCACCCGCGACCTCGCGGAGCGCTTCAACACCCGCTACAGCCCGACCTTCACGGTCCCCAGGCCGTACATCCTCAAGGAGACGGCCAAGATCCAGGACCTCCAGGACCCGGCCGTCAAGATGAGCAAGTCCGCGTCCTCCGCCAAGGGCCTGGTGAGCCTGCTCGACGACCCGAAGGCCAGCGCCAAGAAGTTCAAGAGCGCCGTCACCGACACCGGCACCGTGGTCTCCTACGACGAGGAGGAGAAGGCCGGCGTCTCCAACCTGCTGCGGATCCACTCCGCCCTGAGCGGGCAGTCGGTCGAGCAGCTGGTGGCGCACTTCGAGGGCAAGATGTACGGGGCCCTGAAGACCGAGCTGGCCGACCTGTTCACCGAGTGGGTGACGCCGTTCCAGGAGCGCACCCGGGGCTTCCTGGACGACCCGGCCGAGCTGGACCGCGTGCTCGCGCTGGGCGCCGAGAAGGCCCGCGCGGTGGCGTCCGAGACGCTGGCCCAGGTGTACGACCGGATCGGCTTCCTCCCGGCCGCCAAGCGGTGACTGTGCCGACGAGCCTGCCCGGTGGTGAGGGTCTCCCGGAGACCCTCACCATCGGCGTGTCCGTCAGCGTCCCGGATCCGTACGGAGCGGCGATCCAGGACGCCCGGGCTGGGCACGGCGATCCGCTGGCCCGGTCGATACCCACGCACG
Source organism: Kitasatospora sp. NPDC057965 (assembly GCF_042887135.1). Lineage (NCBI taxonomy): Bacteria > Bacillati > Actinomycetota > Actinomycetes > Kitasatosporales > Streptomycetaceae > Kitasatospora > Kitasatospora sp. NPDC057965. Next base: position 178,698 of record NZ_JBHVPZ010000012.1, on the reverse strand, counting down.
TCACGCTGCTGCCGCCCACCGAGGTGCCGGCCGAGGCGCTGCCGAAGATCGAGGAGCACCTGGCGGCGGTGGCGGCCGCGCACCGGCCGTTCCGGATGGTGCTGCGCGGCAGCGGCAGCTTCCGCCCGGTCTCCCCGGTGGTGTTCGTCCGGGTCGAGGAGGGCGAGCGGGAGTGCCGGCTGCTGGAGGCGGACATCCGCTCCGGCCCGCTGGCCCGGGAGCTGGCCTTCCCGTACCACCCGCACGTGACGGTGGCGCACGGGCTGTCGGACGACGTGCTGGACCAGGCCCACGAGCAGGCCCGGTCCTTCCACGCGGCCTTCCCGGTGCCCGGGTTCGGCCTCTCCCGGTTCGACGCGGACGAGGTCTGGCGCCCCTGGCGGACCTACGGCTTCTGACCGGCGCGCCCGGCCGGGCCGCCGAGTTCGAGCATCCGGTCGACCACCCGGCGGGCGGCGGCGCCGTCGTCCAGCGCGTTGTGCACGTCCTGGAAGCGCCGGTAGCGCTCGGCGAACCCGGAGGGCACCGTGCCCCCGGTGTCGGCGAGTTCGCGCAGCGCGTCGACCAGCGCCGCCGAGTCGTCGACCAGCGGGCCGGGCGCCTGCGCCTCGAAGTCGAAGGCGAAGCCGCGCAGGCTGTCCCGGTAGTGCGCCAGGTCGTAGGTGAAGAAGAGCACCGGGCGGCCGGTGATGGCGAAGTCGAACAGGATCGACGAGTAGTCGGTCACCAGGACGTCGGTGATCAGCAGCAGCTCCTGCACGTCCGGGTAGTCGGCGCAGTCGACGGCGAAGCCGTCCCCGGTGCCGGTCAGCGGCTCGCGGACGTGCGCGTGCGGCCGCAGCAGCAGGACGTGGTCCTCGCCGAGCGCGCGCCGGGCGCGGTCGAGGTCGATCCGCAGGTCGAGCTGGAAGCCGTCGCCGTCGGGGCGCGGCCGGTCCTCGCGCCAGGTCGGCGCGTAGAGCACCACCCGCCGGCCCTCGGGGATGCCGAGCCGGCGGCGGACGGCGGCCGCCCGCCCGGGGTCGGGGCGGGCCAGCACGTCGTTGCGCGGGTAGCCGGACTCCAGGATCTCGCCCCGGTAGCGGAAGGCCCGGCGCAGGATCGGGGTGGCGAAGGGGCTGGGGGAGAGCAGCAGGCTCCAGTGCGGGGTCTCCCGGTCGAGGGCGGCGAGGTAGCCGTGGTCGGCGAGCCAGGGGTTGTCGACGTCGTGGGCGATCCGCTTGAGCAGGGCGCCGTGCCAGGTCTGGACGACGACCTGGCCGGGGCGGCGCTGCAGGAAGTCCGGGAAGTGGGTGTTGCCGACCAGGTAGCGGCTGGTGGCCAGCGCCCGGTACCACTCGGGGCTCCAGACCCGGACCGCGCGGACCCCGGGCGGCAGCTCGGCCTGCGCGTCGTCGACCACCCACAGGTGCTCCAACGGCGTGCGGCGGCGGGCGAGTTCGGCGTGCACGGCGCGCGGTGAGTCGGCGTAGCCGCGGCCGCCGAACACGTCGTACAGCACGGCCTCGCGCAGTGGTTCGCGGCGGGCCGCGGGGTAGCCGGCGGTGCGCTGGCGGGCCTGCGTCCAGGCGCTGCGCTCGGCGGCGCTGAGCACGGGCGTGGAGTCCAGGAACAGGGTGTCGTGCCAGCGGCGCTCCAGCACGATCCGCTTGCCGCCGGCCTGGGTGGCGGCGGGCAGCGCGGCCAGGGCGGCGGGCGCGACGGTCAGCGGGCGGGCCGGGCCCGGTCCGTCGGCCGGGTGCAGCGCGGCCTCCCACAGGCCCTTGCGCAGCGGCAGCGGGGTGCCGTCGGAGCCGGTGCGGGTGGCGGGCAGCCGGACGGTGAACCGCGCGTCGGGGCCGAGCTCGACCGGGTGGCGGACCTCGGTACCGCTGCCGCTGTGCCGCAGCACGAGGTGGAGCGGGCCGGGCGCGGGGCAGCGGCCGGCGAGTTCGAAGCCGCCGGCCCGCGGGGCGAGCCGGTCGACCCAGCCGGCGGCGGGCCGCACGCACAGCTGGAGCCGGCCGTCGGCGAGGTGCTTGAGGTGCAGCGCCCGGTCCTCGGCGCCGGGCATCGGGTGCTGGCCGGAGACCGGCCCGCCGCGTTCGTCCAGGACGAGCGCTTCGACGGCGCCGTCGGGGTCGACCAGGTCGACGTCCCAGTGCTCCAGTTCGTCGGTGCCGCGTCCGTCGGCGGTGAACAGCGCGTACGGCAGGTGCGCGGTGACGGTGCGTCCGGTGCGGGTGGCGGGCTCGGTGAGGACGGTGCCGCTCTCGCGGTGGCGCAGCCGCAGCACGTTGCGGGCCTGGCCGGGGTCGGCGGTGGTGAGGTGCAGGCCGATCCCGTCGGGGGCGGGCAGGGCGCGGTCGAGGCGGACGGCGGGGCGTTCGAGGCGCAGGACGAGCAGGCCGTCGGCGAAGTGCGGCTGGAGGCGGACGTCGTGGTCCACCCAGCGGGCGGGCGGGTACTCGCCGGAGCCGCACCAGTGCGGGGCGAGACCGCCGTACTGGCGGCGCAGCCGGGTGGGGCGGCCGAGGGTGAACAGGGTGGTCTCGACGCTCCAGTCGCCGAGCAGCCAGCCGTCGGCGCCGCGCAGCCGGCGCGGTTCGACGAGGGCGGTGAAGCCGGCCCAGTCGTGGTTGTGCTCGGGCTGGGCGCTGTCGTCGGTGATCTCGGGGAGCCGACGCGGCCGGGTGGGGACGTGGACCGGCTCGTGGTGGTGGCCGAGGCGCAGGGTGAGCCAGCTCCAGGCGGAACCGGGGTGGGCGGTGGGCCGGTCGTCGGGGCGGGCGAACCCGGTGAGTTCGAGGCCCCGGCCGGTCCAGCGGGCGCGCAGCAGTCCGAAGGCGGCGTTCTCCTCCTCGCTCGGCAGCGGGGCGCCGAAGCGGGGGTCGCCGAAGCGCGGCGCGGCGTGCGGGAGGACGAACCGGGTGAGGACAGCCATTTCCACGGACCTTTCTCGGCGAGAATTTCCATCTCACCCGGAAACGGATCCGAGGTCAATTTGAGAATGTCGTTTTAATTAGCTGTTGAGTTCCATTCGGAGACGCCAGTTCGAAATTCCGGAATTGCCGGCCGGAAAACGCCGGAGGCGCCCGGCGCGGTGTTCGCGTCGGGCGCCTCCGGTACCGGCGGTCGGGCCGGTCGGGCCGGTTAGGCCTCGCGGCTCAGCATGGCGTCCACGGCCCGGGCGGCGGCGCGGCCGTCGTCCAGGTCGCAGTACTTCGCGCGGAACGCCGCGTACTTCTCGGCGTACTCGGTGCTGATCTCGTCCACCCGGCCGAGCGCCGCGACCACGTCCTCGGAAGTGGCCAGCAGAGGGCCGGGCGCCTCCGCCTCGAAGTCCAGCGAGAAACCGCGCAGGTTGTCGCGGTAGTGCGCCAGGTCGTAGGTGAAGAACAGCACCGGCTTGCCGGTCGCGGCGAAGTCGAACGTCGACGCCGCGTAGTCGGTCACCAGCACGTCGGCGACCAGCAGCAGCTCCGCCATGTCCGGGTAGCTGCTGACGTCCCAGAGGTAGCCGTTGCCGGCGCCGGGGATCTGCTCACGGACGTTGGAGTGCCGGCGGACCAGCAGCACCTGGTCGTCGGCCAGCGCGGCCCGCGCGGCGTCCAGGTCCAGCTGGAGGTTCAGCTGGTAGCCGCCGTAGTGGCGGCGTCGGTCCTCGCGCCAGGTCGGCGCGTACAGCACGATCTTCTTGCCCTCGGGCAGGCCGAGCCGCTCGCGCACCTGCTCCGCGGTCTTCTCCCGGTCGGCGGAGAAGAACAGGTCGTTGCGCGGCAGGCCGCTCTCCAGGATCTCGCCCTTGAAGTCGAAGGCGCGGCGCAGCACCGGGGCCGCCCAGGTGCTGCCGGCCAGCAGGATGCTCCAGTTCGGAACCTCCTTGGCGAGGCCCTTCAGGTAGTGCGCGTCGGTGAACCAGACCTTCTCGAAGTCGTGGCCGACCTGCTTCAGCGGTGAGCCGTGCCAGGTCTGCAGCACGATCTGGCCGGGCCGGCGGACGAAGAAGTCCGGCAGGTGCGCGCTGGTGACGACGTACTTGGCGGTGGCCAGCGCCTCGAACCACTCCGGGCTCCAGAGCCGGACGGAGCCCGCCGACTGCGGCAGGTCCGCCTGCAGGTCGTCGGTGCCCCACAGGTGCTCCAGCGGCAGGCCGCGGCGCACCAGCTCCTCGTGGATCGCCCGCGGCGAGTCCGCGTAGAGACCGCCGAGCGCGACGTTGTAGAGCACGGTGTCGCGCAGCGGCAGCCGGCGGGCGGCCGGGTAGTCGACCGTGCGCAGCTGGCGCTGGCGCCAGCCGCTGCGCTCCTCCGGAAGCAGTATGTTCTCCGACTCCAGCTGCAGGCCGTCGTGGTGGCGGCGCTCCAGCACGATCCGCTTGCCGCGGGCCTCCACCTCCAGCGGCAGCGAGTTCCAGCACTCGGGCGCGATCAGCGCGTAGGAGGCCATGTCGGGGTGGAAGGTGGCACCGACCGGGCGGAACGAGATGTTCCAACCACCCTGGGCCAGCGGCACGTTGCCCGCGAAGGACGCGGTCGGCACGGCCGGCAGCGCGGTGCGGAAGCGGCCGTCGGCGATCTCCACCGGGTAGATGTGCTGCTCCTCGCCCCAGTGGTGGCGGACCACCAGCTCCCAGCGGTGGGTGCCGGGCAGCGGGAAGGTGCCGCTGAGCAGGAAGCCGTCCGCGCCGCGCGCGGTGACCTCGTGCACTATCGGCTGCAGCAGCTGGTCCAGGAACTGCAGGTAGCCGCCGGGGGAGGGCTTGCTGTAGAGGGCGCGGCGCTGCTCGGGCTCGGCGTCCGCGTTGAGCACCAGGTTGAGCTGCTTCGGCGCGTTGCGGTCGTCCCAGGAGAGCGGCACGGCGGTGCCGTCGGCCAGCACCAGGTGGGCGTCCCAGCGGTCGCGGGCGCGCTCCTCGGCGATCGGGTCCAGCTCGGCCCAGCTCTCGCGGACCTCGGTCAGCTCGGGGATCGCGAAGGAGGCGCGGAACGGCTGCAGGCCGCCGACCTGGGTGCCCGCGGACACCGGGAAGAACAGCTCGCGCTCGGACTCGACGTGGGTGAGCCGCATCCGGGCCCCGGCCAGCCGGACGCCGGAGCGGGCAGCGCCGGCGACCTCGACGGTGTCGTCCTGCGCGGTGATCCCGGTCACCCGGACCCGCACGTTCTCCACCCGCAGGTAGACGCTGCCGTCGCGGACGAACGGCACGATCCGCACGTCCGGCTCGACCCAGTGCGAGGGCTGGTAGAGCGCCGTGTCGGCCCAGCCGGCCCAGATCCGGCCCTTGTAGACGCCGCCCTTGCCCGCGCCGGCGACCAGGACGCGCCAGTTGCCGTCCTTCCACTGGCCGCGGTGCTTGAGCTTCTCCGGGTCGACGGAGACGGTGAAGCCGGCCCAGTCGCAGTTGTAGAGGTCGTGGTGGTTGGTGGCGGTGGCCTCGGGGCTGTACTGGGTCTTCATCGGCACGGCGATGACCCGGCGGCCCTTGGCCTCGCGCAGCACCAGGGTGCGGACCATGTCGTGCTTGTTGGCCGCGCCCAGCTGCTCCGGGTACGCGTGGCCGGTCAGCTGCAGCCGGCCGCCCTCCCAGTGCGCGTCGTAGAGCCGGCTGCGGATGACGGTGGAGTTGCGCAGGCTGAGCAGGCCCGACGGCACGCTCTTGCGGCCGCCGCGCAGGAACGGGTAGTCGGCGTACGGGCGCAGCAGGCCCTTGGCGATGACGCCGCCGTTGCTCTCGCCCTCGTACTTGATCTGCTCGACGAACTCGTCGATCCGGCCCTGCAGGGTCAGGTGGTACTTCAGGCGCAGCGGCGCGCGCAGCTTCTTGACCTGCTCCGGGCCGATCGCGCGCAGCAGCCGGCTGACGCACCGGATGTAGGCGTCCCGGTACTCCTTGTCGCCGTCCACGACGGACCAGAAGAACATCGGGATCTCCTCGACGAGGGTGTTCTCGTCGTAGGACTTCAGGTACTCGGCGAAGCGCGGCTCGGTCTGCTTCTTCAGCCAGCCGCGGACCAGCTCGACCGAGGTGACGCGGTCGATCAGGCCCTTCGGGTTGGTGCGCATCTGGGTGATCGACATCTCGCCGACCTCGCGCTCGCGCCAGTGGTAGATCGGCTCGGAGAGCACGTCCACGCTCTTGGCGAGGTAGTGGTGCGGCACGCTGACCGGGGCGTCCTCGTACAGGATGCCCTCGGGGTAGAGGATGCCGGCCGCGTCGAAGAAGGAGCGGCGGTACACCTTGTTCCACGCGGTGCGGTCGGTGACCAGCGAGGGGATCTCGGTGATGTGCGTCTTGAGCACGGTCTTGGCGAACGGACGGCTGTGGCCGCCGGACTGGTAGTAGCCGATCGCGCGGAACCGCAGCACGTTGCCGGTGGCGAAGTCCGAGCCGGTCTCGTCCAGCGTGTTGATCATCAGCTCGTACGCGCTGGGCGGCATCGAGTCGTCGCTGTCGACGAAGCAGAGGAACTCGGCGTCCGGGTCGATGTGCCGGATGCCGGTGTTGCGGGCCGCGCCGAGGCCCTTGTTGACCTGGCGGACCAGCCGGAACCGGGAGTCCTTGGCGGCGTACGCCTCGGCGAGCGCGGCACTGGTGTCCTTCGAACCGTCGTCGACCATGACGCACTCGAAGTCCGTGAACGTCTGGGCGGCGATCGAGTCGAGGCACTCCACGAGGTAGCGCTCGACGTTGTAGATCGGGACGACGATGGAGAGGCGGGGAGCCATCGGCTACGCAGGCCTTTCTCGGGAAGGAGCGTGGCAGCCCGGTTCGGGGTCTGACCGCACTTTGATCGGTGCGTACGTGCCCGTCGATCCTACCGTCCGGCCCGCGGACCCCCGGGGCCCTGGGTCGAACGCCCCCACTACCCTGGGGCCATGCCCCGCTTCAGTGTGATCGTCCCGGTTTACAAGGTCGAGGAGTACCTCCCCGAGTGCCTCGCCTCGGTGCTCGGCCAGGACGGCCCGGGCTTCGAGCTGATCGCGGTGGACGACCGCTCCCCGGACGGCTGCGGGGCCCTGCTCGACGAGGCCGCCGCCCGCGACCCCCGGGTGCGGGTGCTGCACCTGCCGGAGAACGTCGGCCTCGGCCGGGCCCGCAACGCCGGCCTGGAGGTCGCCACCGGCGACTACGTGCTCTTCCTGGACAGCGACGACACCCTGACCCCCGGTCTGCTCAAGGCGGTGCACGACCGGCTCGCGTCCGGCGGCGACCCGGACGTCCTGGTCTACGACTACGCCCGCACCTACGCCGACGGCCGGGTCGTCCGGGCCGCCTCCGCCAAGGTCTTCGGCGCCCCCTCCCGGGACGTCTTCGACCTCGCCGACCGCCCCGAGCTGCTCGAACTGCTCCAGGTGGTCTGGAACAAGGCCTACCGCCGCGACTTCGTCACCGCCCAGGGCCTGACCTTCCCGGCCGGCTACTACGAGGACACCCCCTGGACCTACCCGGCGCTGCTCGCGGCCCGGAGCATCACCCTGCTCGACCGGGTCGGCGTGCACTACCGCCAGCGCCAGGAGGGCGGCAACATCCTGGCCACCGCGAGCCGCAAGCACTTCGACGTCTTCGGCCAGTACGACCTGGTCTTCGCGTTCCTGGACGGCCGCCCCGACCTGGACCGCTGGCGCCCGGTGGTCTACGGCCGGATGCTGCACCACCTCAACACCGTGGTCTCCCGCCCGGGCCGGGTCCCGCCCGGCGACCGCCGGGAGTTCTTCCGCCGCGCCGCCGAGCACTGCGCCCGGCTGCGCCCGGCCGGCTACCGCGCGCCCGGCGGGGTGGCCGGGCTGCGCACCGAACTGCTCGGCCGCGGCCGGTACACCGCGTACCAGGCGGTCCGGGCGCTGGGCCGGGCCCGGCGGATGGTCCGCGGCTGAGGCCCGGACGGCCGGGACCCGGACGGGCGGCCGAGCCTGACGCCCGTTCGGGGGAACATCCGGGTATAACCGGACGGTGGACTTCCTGACCCGCCTTCCGGTGATCGGCCCGCTCGTCGCCCGGGTGCTGCGCAGCCGCCCGTACCGCGCCTACGACCACTTCACGGAGCTGCGCGGCAACCGGCTGGCCGGCGCGGTCACCTTCTTCGGTTTCCTCGCCCTCTTCCCGCTGCTCACGGTCGCGCTGGCGATCGCCGTCGCGACCCTCAGCGACAGCCGGGTGGAGGACCTCCAGCACCGCATCTCCGACCAGCTGCCCGGCATCTCGGACGCGCTCAACCTGCCCTCGCTGGTGGCCAACGCCGGGGCGGTCGGCCTGGTCAGCGGGGTGCTGCTGGTGCTGTCCGGGCTCGGCTGGGTGGACACCATGCGGACCTCGATCCGGGACCTGTGGCAGCTGCCCGCCGAGGAGGGCAACCCGCTGCTGCGCAAGGCCTGGGACTTCGTGGTGCTCGGCGGTCTGGGCCTGGTCTCGCTGGTCTCGCTCGGCGCCTCGGCGGCCGGCACCACGCTGGCGGGCCGGATCGCCGACTGGATCGGCCTGGGCGCCGGCGGCTACCTGCTCACCGCGGCCGGGCTGCTGATCGCGGTGGCCTCGGACATGCTGCTCTTCGCCTACCTGCTGGCGCCGTTCCCGCGGATCGGCCACCAGCGCCGCCGGGACGTCCTGCAGGCCGCGCTGATCGGCGCCGTCGGCTTCGAGTTGCTGAAGATCCTGCTCTCCTCGTACCTCGGCTCGGTCGCCGGGCGGAGCCTCTACGGCGCCTTCGGCGTGCCGGTGGCGCTGCTGCTCTGGATCAACTTCGTCTGCCGGCTGCTGATGTTCTGCGTGGCCTGGACCGCCACCGCGGACCCGGCGGCCGCCCGCGAGCGGGTCCGGGAGCGCGCCCGGGCGATGGTCGAGGCCGCCGACGAGGAGGCCGCCGGGGCGGGCACCGGCGGGTCGGCGGGCGGGCCGGCGGGCGGGCCGGCCCGGGACACGGCCCGGGCCCGGCCCCGGGAGGACTGAGACCGGGCCGGACGCGCCGGCGGATCAGCCGCCGACGGCGCGCCGCCGGAACAGCAGCAGGACGCCCCCGCCACCGGCCGCCAGGGCCAGCCCGACAGCGACCCAGCCGGCCGCGCCGAGCCCCTCGCCCCCGTCCACCCGCGCGGTCGCCGCCGCGGCCGGGGCGGAGTCGCTCGGCGTGGGGTGCGGCGGCGGGGCGGGCGCCCCGGCCGCGCCACCGGCCTGACCGGTCGGCGTCGGCGCGACGGACTCGCCCTCCTCGACCAGCTTCCCGACCGGGGTGACCTTGCCGGCCGCCGCGAAGCCCCAGTCCAGCAGGGCGGCCGTCTCGTCGTAGACCTTCTGGTAGCTGGAGGGGTGCATGACCGTCACCAGCAGGGTGCGCCCGCCGCGTTCGGCGGCGCCGACGAAGGTGGAGCCGGCGTTGGTGGTGAAACCGTTCTTCACCCCGATCAGCCCCGGGTACTTGCCGAGCAGCCGGTCGGTGTTGGCGATGCCGAAGCTGCCGCGCTGGCCGGTGTTCTTGTCCACCGCGCCCGGGAACATCGCGTCGCGGGTCGCGCAGTACGCCCGGAAGTCCGGGTTGCGCAGCCCCGCCCGGGCGAACAGCGTGAGGTCGTACGCCGAGGAGACCTGGCCGTCCGAGTCGTAGCCGTCCGGCGAGACCACGCGGGTGTCCCGGGCCTGCAGCGCATCGGCCCGCGCCTGCATCTCGGCGACGGTCCGCTGCACCCCGCCGTTCATGTGCGCGAGCACGTGCACCGCGTCGTTCCCCGAGCTCAGGAACACCCCGCGCCAGAGGTCCTCGACCTTGTACTCCAGGTCCTCCTTGATGCCGACCAGGCTGCTGCCCGGCCCGATCCCCTGGATCTCCGCGTCCTCCACCTTGTGCACCGCGTTGCGGTCGAACTTGGGCAGCACGGTGTCGGCGAAGAGGATCTTCAGGGTGGACGCGGGAGCGAGGCGCAGATGCGGGTTGCTGGTCGCCAGGACCTCCCCCGAGGCGGCGTCGGCGACGATCCAGGACTGCCCCGTGAGGTCCCCGGGCAGCGCGGGGGCACCGGGCAGCGGGTTCACCTGGACCCCCGGGAGCCCCAGCCGCTCCCCGCCGACCGCGACCGGCGGGGGCGGCGGCTCACCGGGGGCCGCGACGGCCGCCGGGGCGGCGATCAGGAGCGGGAGTGCCGCGACGGGCGCGGCGAGCAGGCGTGCGAGCTTCGAGCGAGTGGGCACCACCAGACGGTACCCAGTCCGGGCCCCCGCCGTCCGCCCCCTTGCCCCTCCGGACCGCAAGGAGGCCCCCACCGTACGCCGAACGGACGCCGAGCATACTGGGAGGGCACACCGTCTTCACCTCCCCGCCGCACCGAGGACCACCCCCATGAAGCTCAGCCGTCGCACCTCCTGGTTCCTGACCGCCTTCGGCGTCTGGTCGATGATCATCTGGACCACCTTCGTCAAGAACCTCTGGAAGGACTCCGGCGGCCAGGCCTTCACCAACGGCGACCACTCCCAGCCCACCGCCTTCTTCTGGGTCCACCTGCTGCTCGCCGTCACCTCCTTCGTCCTCGGCATCGCCGTCGGCACCGTCGGTGTCCGCGGCCTGCGCGCCGGCCGGCGCGAAACCGCCGCCGGCTGACCCGCGGGCCCGGCCTCCCGCGCCGGGCCGGGCAGCGCGAAGGCCCCCGTCCGGCGCGGACGGGGGCCTTCGCGTGTTGCGGGGTGCTCCGGGATCAGAAGCGGCGGGTGACCAGGGCCCGCTTCACTTCCTGGATCGCCTTGGTGACCTCGATGCCACGGGGGCAGGCCTCCGAGCAGTTGAAGGTGGTCCGGCAGCGCCAGACGCCCTCACGGTCGTTCAGGATCTCCAGGCGCTGCTCCGCACCCTCGTCGCGCGAGTCGAAGATGAAGCGGTGCGCGTTGACGATCGCGGCCGGGCCGAAGTACTGGCCGTCGTTCCAGAACACCGGGCAGGACGACGTGCACGCGGCGCACAGGATGCACTTGGTGGTGTCGTCGAACCGCTCGCGGTCCTCGGCGGACTGCAGGCGCTCGCGGGTCGGGTCGTTCCCCTTGGTGATGAGGAACGGCATGACGTCCTTGTACGCCTGGAAGAACGGGTCCATGTCCACGACCAGGTCCTTGAGGACCGTCAGGCCCTTGATGGCCTCGATCGTGATCGGCTTCTCCGGGTTGACGTCCTTGATCAGGGTCTTGCACGCCAGCCGGTTGCGGCCGTTGATCCGCATCGCGTCGGAGCCGCAGATGCCGTGCGCGCAGGAACGGCGGTAGGTGAGGGTGCCGTCCTGCTCCCACTTGATCGTGTTGAGCGCGTCCAGGACGCGCTCCTTCGGGTCCATCTCCAGCTGGTAGTCGACCCACACCGGCTCCGGGTGCTCCTCCGGGTTGAACCGGCGGATCCGGAAGGTGACGGTGATCAGCTTGGTGCCACCGGCCTCGACCGCGTCCAGAGCGGCCGAGTGCTTCTCCACGGTCGGAGTGCTCATCAGTACTTACGCTCCATCGGCTGGTAGCGGGTCTGCACGACCGGCTTGTAGTCAAGGCGGATGGAGGTGCTGCCGTCCTCGGCGACCTCCTGGTACGCCATGGTGTGCTGCATGAACTTCACGTCGTCACGGGTCGGGAAGTCCTCGCGGTAGTGACCGCCGCGCGACTCCTCGCGGGCGAGCGCGGAGACCGCCAGGACCTCGGCCAGGTCGAGCAGGTTGCCCAGCTCGATGGCCTCCAGCAGGTCCGTGTTGTAACGGAAGCCCTTGTCCTGGATGGCGACGTTCTTGTAGCGGACCTTCAGCGCGGCGATGTCCTCGACGGCCTGCTTCAGGGTCGCGCCGGTGCGGTACACCATCGCGTTGGTGTCCATGGACTCCTGCAGCTCCTTGCGGATCTGCGCCACGGACTCGGTGCCGGTGGCCTCGCGCAGGCCGTCGACCAGGTCCTGGACCAGCTGCTCCGGGTTCTCCGGCAGCGGCACGAACTCGTTCGCCTCGGCGAACTCGGCGGCGGCGATGCCGGCCCGGCGGCCGAACACGTTGATGTCCAGCAGCGAGTTGGTGCCCAGGCGGTTGGCGCCGTGCACGGAGACGCAGGCGACCTCGCCGGCCGCGTACAGGCCCGGGACGACCTCGGTGTTGTTGCGCAGCACCTCACCCTCGACGTTGGTCGGGATGCCGCCCATGGCGTAGTGCGCGGTGGGCTGGATCGGGATCGGGTCCGTGTAGGGCTCGATGCCGAGGTAGGTGCGGGCGAACTCGGTGATGTCCGGGAGCTTGGCGTCCAGCTGCTCCGGCGGCAGGTGGGTCAGGTCCAGGTAGACGTGGTCGCCGTCCGGACCGCAGCCGCGGCCCTCGCGGATCTCGGTGTAGATCGCGCGGGAGCAGACGTCACGGGACGCGAGGTCCTTCATGACGGGGGCGTAGCGCTCCATGAAGCGCTCGCCGTCCTTGTTGCGCAGGATGCCGCCCTCGCCGCGGGCGCCCTCGGTGAGCAGGATGCCCATGCGCCAGATGCCCGTCGGGTGGAACTGGAAGAACTCCATGTCCTCCAGCGGCAGGCCGCGGCGGTAGGCCACCGCCTGGCCGTCACCGGTGAGGGTGTGGGCGTTCGAGGAGACCTTGAACATCTTGCCGGTGCCGCCGGAGGCGAACACGACCGCCTTGGCCTGGAAGACGTGGATCTCGCCGGTGGCCAGCTCGTAGGCGACGACGCCGGCCGTGCGGCCCTCGTTGATCAGCAGGTCGAGGACGTAGAACTCGTTGAAGAACTCGACGCCGTGCTTGACGCAGTTCTGGAACAGCGTCTGCAGGATCATGTGGCCGGTGCGGTCGGCCGCGTAGCAGGAACGGCGGACCGGGGCCTCGCCGTGGTTGCGGGAGTGGCCGCCGAAGCGGCGCTGGTCGATCCGGCCCTGCTCGGTGCGGGAGAAGGGCAGGCCCATCTTCTCCAGGTCGAGGACGGCGTCGATGGCCTCCTTGCACATGATCTCGGCGGCGTCCTGGTCGACCAGGTAGTCACCACCCTTGACCGTGTCGAAGGTGTGCCACTCCCAGTTGTCCTCCTCGACGTTGGCGAGGGCGGCGCACATGCCGCCCTGGGCCGCGCCGGTGTGGGACCGGGTGGGGTAGAGCTTGGTCAGGACGGCGGTGCGGCTGCGCTGCGTCGACTCGATGGCGGCGCGCATGCCGGCGCCGCCGGCGCCGACGATGACGGTGTCGTACTGGTGAATCTGCATGGGGGGTTAACTCGCCTCTGGCCTCTGCCGATTTCCGATTAGATGTTCGGGTCGAAGGTGAAGATCACCAGGGTCCCGAGCAGCACGGTGAAGACCGTGGCGGTACCCATGAGGCCCTTCAGCCAGAGCCGGGTGGAGTCCTTCTCGGCGTAGTCGTTGATGACCTGGCGCATGCCGTTGGCGCCGTGCAGCATGGCGAGCCAGAGCATGGTGAGGTCCCAGACCTGCCAGAACGGCGAGGCCCAGCGGCCGGCCACGAAGGCGAAGCCGATCTTGGAAACGCCGCCGTCGAGCACCAGCATGATCAGCAGGTGGCCGAGGATCAGCACCACCAGGACGATGCCGGACAGGCGCATGAACAGCCAGGCCAGCATCTCGAAGTTGGTACGGGTGCGGCGGGGGGTCTTCTTGGTCCGCTGGCGGGCCGGCTCGACCACGAAGGCGTCGGCGGGGTTGCCCGTGCCGAGGCCCTTGCCGGTGTGCGCCTGCGCGGAGGGGACCACCACAGCGTCGGAGATTTCCGTGGACATGTCTCAGATCACTTCCCGAACCAGGAGGTCAGCGTGTGCTGCAGGATCGGGTAGAAGGCGCCGGCCATCAGGACGACCCAGACTCCGACCACGGACCAGAGCATCTGCTTCTGGTACTTCGGGCCCTTCGACCAGAAGTCGACGGCGACGACGCGCAGGCCGTTCAGGGCGTGGAACAGGATGGCGGCCACCAGGCCGTACTCCATCAGGTTCACGAGCGGCGTCTTGTACGTCTGGATGACGGTGTCGTACGCCTCGGGCGACACCCGCACCAGGGCGGTGTCCAGGACATGGGCGAACAGGAAGAAGAAGATGAGGACGCCGGTGACTCGATGAGCCACCCAGCTCCACATGCCTTCCCGGCCGCGGTACAGCGTTCCAGCCGGCACGGAAAAACCCTCCGGAAGCGATTGGGGGCTCGGCCGGCTTCGGTGTCGGTCAGCCCGGCCGGGTACGGTCCACCGGCCGCGAGCATCCTATCGACGCCTTGTCGGGAACCGCCTCCGGGGGGCCGAGGTGTGATCAAAGAGGCACTTCTGGCCTAGCTGGGTGGGAACCAAGGAGCGATTTGCGACGCCGGGTGACGAATTCGTCGCACAGGGTCGCGCTACGGTGGGCGGCCCCGTCCGCGCCGACACCCCCGACGAGGCCCCCGTGCCGCACCCCGCTCCGCGTCCGCCCCGCCCCCTGCTCCTCGCCGCCGCCCTGCTGCTCGCCGCGGGCTGCGCCGCCCCCGCCGGTGAATCGGCCGACCGGGCGTCCTCCACCGCCCCGCCCCGCGAGCTGTCCGCCGCCGAGCTGCGCGCCGCCGCGGTCACCGAGGCCGACCTCGGCCCCGGCTTCACCGTGACGGTGATCACCCCCGGCCGCGGCGCGACCGGTCCGGACGGCGGCCGGGAGGCCGCCGACAAGCCGGTCTGTCAGCCGCTGCTGGACTCGGTGGCCCCGGCGCCGGCCGCCGGCCGGGCGGGCGCGTCGGCCTCCGCCCCGCCGGTGTCGGCGGTGCCGTCCGCCGAGACCGATCTGAGCGTGGCCCTGGCCGGCAATCCGGCGGGCAGCCTCTACGGGGCGCTGCTCGGCTACCCGGGCGACCGGGCGGCCCGGCTGCACGCGGAGCTGGAGGGGCTGTTCGGCCCGTGCGCGGAGTTCGCCTCGACGGCGCCGCCGCCCCCGGCGGAGAAGGGCCGGGGCGCGACCCGCACCGCGCACCGGCTGAGCCGGCACGACACGCCCACGCCCGAGGGAGCCGACGCGGCGACGGGATTCACCCTGACGAATGAATCGGGCTCGGTGGTGCTCGTCCAGCGTGCCGTCCTGGCGAGGGTCGGACCGGCCCTGGTGGTGTTCAGCACGGTGGGTGTCGGCGCCGAGCCGGCCCCCGCGCCGGACGAGCGGGTCGTCCGGCGTCAGGTGGCCAAGCTGCGGGCGGCCCAGCGGGGCTGAGCGCCCCGCCGTCAGCGGGCCGCCGCCCCCGAGTGGGTGGCGACCAGGTGCTCCAGGCGGTTGAGGGCGATCCGGCGCAGCTCGTCGGCGGCGACCAGGCGCTCCTCGTCGGGGTCGTTGGCGAGACGGGTGCGGATCGAGCCGAGGACGGCGTCGAGCATCTCCTCGGGGTCGATGCCCTCCAGGCAGACCACGAAGACGTGGCCGAACCGGGCCTCGTACGCGGCGTGGGCGGCCCGCAGCGCGGTGTGCGCCGCCTGGCTGCCGGGTGCGCGCATGCCGAGGAGCGGCTGCGGCATCCAGCTCTCGTCCGCCAGCGCCTCGGCCAGGTCGGCCGGACGCAGGTCGTACGAGGCCTCGCTGGCGGCGGCGAGCAGGGACTCTATGTCGGGGTAGGGCCGGTGCACGGTGAGCCGCAGGGCCCACCGGTGACTGCCGCAGCAGGCCAGCAGGGCCTCCTCCGCGGCTCCGGCGTCGGCCTCGTTGAATCGGTGCAACCCGAGGAGTGTCGGCTCGTCCCGGGGGTCGAGCCTCGGTGACGGGATGTCGCTGGCCAGCGGGTCCTCCTCGTGAGGGCGGGAAGGTGCCGGTGAACGGGGGCGGTTGGAGTGGTGGGTGACGCGCCGGTGAAGCCTGGTGAAGTATGAGGCTGCGGAACGGCGTCCAATGCCCGTCCGGCTGTGGCTCAAAGGTAGTTGAGCGCTCATCAGTTGGGGAGGGCGCGGGCGGATTTCATCCGAACGAGCTATCAAGTTGTGACGTTGACACCTCGGTGTCAGCGCCCTCCCCGACGTCAGCGACTACGGCGCGTCACGAGCGCTCCGCGTGCGTCACGAGCACTTCGTCCCGGCGGCCGGCAGCGTTCCCTCGGTGAGGTACGCGGCGTAGGCGGCGTCGACGCAGCCGCTGCCCGAGCCGAAGGCGCCGTGGCCCTCGCCCACCCGGGTCAGCAGGGTCGCGCTCGCGAAGCCCTGGGCCATCTTCTCGGCGGCGGCGTACGGGGTGGCCGGGTCGCCGGTGGTGCCGACGACCAGGATCGGCGCGGCGCCCTCGGCCCGGACGGTGTGCGGCGTCTCGGCCGGCTTGACCGGCCAGTCGACGCACGAGCTGTCGTTCAGGTCCTCGACGGTGACGTTCCTGCCGCGCAGCGGGGCCTGCTCCTTGACCTTCTGCACGGCCTGCTGGGCCTCCTCGGCGGACGGGGCCGGGCGGCCGTCGGCGCAGTTGATCGCCTGGAAGGCGTCGGACTCCGGGCTGTAGTGGCCCTTCTCGTCCCGGCCGTTGTAGTTGTCGGCGAAGAAGAGCAGGTAGTCGCCCCGGCCGCCCTTCATGGCCTGGGCGAGGGTGCCCCGCAGGTTCTGCCAGGAGATCGTCTCGTCGCCGTAGAGCATGGAGCTGACCCCGGTCCAGGCGAGGTTGCTCCCGACCTTCCGGCCGCTGTCGGTGGGGAGCGGGTTCTCCCGCAGGCCGTCCAGGAAGTCGGCGCCCTTCTTGGCCGCCTTGGCGGGGTCCTTGCCGAGGGGGCACTCGGCCGCGTGCTTGGTGGCGCAGTCGACGGCGAAGCGCTGGAACGACTTGTCGAAGCCGATCACCTGGTTGACGAGGCTGTCCGTCTTGTTCTCGGCCGGGTCGACGGCGCCGTCCAGGATCAGTCGGCCGGTGTTCTTCGGGAACTCCTCGGCGTAGAGGGCGCCGATGTAGGTGCCGTAGGAGACGCCCAGGTAGTTGAGCTTCTGGTCGCCGACCGCGGCGCGCAGCACGTCCAGGTCGCGCGCGGTGTTGCGGGTGCCGACGAAGGGCAGCAGCTTGCCGGACTTCGCCTGGCAGGCGGCGATGAGGTCGGCCCGCTGCTGCTCCGCCTGGGCCTTGGCCTTCTGCGGGTCGGCGGGCTCGTCGGCCGCGTTGGCCGCGTCGCGCTGCTTGTCGTCCAGGCAGGTGACCGGCGAGCTCTCGCCGGTGCCGCGCGGGTCCCAGCCGACGATGTCGAAGCGGTTGTGCAGGGTCCCCTGGAAGTCCTTGTCGAAGGTCTTGACCATGTCGACCCCGGAGCCGCCGGGGCCACCCGGGTTGACCATCAGCGAGCCGAGCCGCTGGTCCGGCTTGGCGGCCGGGTTCTTGATCACCGCGAGGTCGAGGGCCTCGCCCGAGGGGTT
This sequence comes from Kitasatospora sp. NPDC057965, assembly GCF_042887135.1. NCBI lineage: Bacteria > Bacillati > Actinomycetota > Actinomycetes > Kitasatosporales > Streptomycetaceae > Kitasatospora > Kitasatospora sp. NPDC057965. The sequence goes on along the minus strand of NZ_JBHVPZ010000012.1, from coordinate 161,397 downwards.
GGTGTAGTCGAGCGGCACGCGCAGCTTGCCGCACTTCATCAGGGAGATGTCGATCTTCTGCGCGGCGGCCTTGGCGTCCGGCGCGCAGGCGGCCCAGGTGATCTGCTGGCCGTAGAACGGCTTGAGCGCCGGGTCGTCGGCGCCGGTGGGCTTCACCGTCGGGGTGGGCGTCGGCGTCGCGGCCGGGGTCGCGGCGGCGGTCTCGGCGACGGCGCTCGACGGCGCGGAGGCGGCCTGCTCCTGGGCCGGCTTCTTGTCCCCTCCGCACGCGGTCGTGAGGAGCAGGCCGCCGGCCGCGACGGCGGCCAGCAGGAGGTGCGGGCGGGTGGCCCGGTGAATCTTCATCGCACGTGTGTACCACTCGGGGGTGACAGTTCGAGTACTGACCCCCGGCCGGGACACCGCCCGCACCTGCCGGGGCGTCAGAGCTCCCGGTGAACCTTGTGGTTGGCGGCCTGGGCGCGCGGGCGGACCACCAGCAGGTCGATGTTGACGTGCGGCGGCCGGGTGACCGCCCAGGCGACGGTGTCGGCCACGTCCTCGGAGGTCAGCGGCTCGGCGACACCCGCGTACACCGCGGCGGCCTTCTCCTCGTCGCCGCGGAAGCGGGTCACCGCGAAGCCCTCGGACTTCACCATGCCCGGGGCGATCTCGATCACCCGGATCGGCTCCCCGCACAGCTCCAGCCGCAGCGTCGCCGCGATGGTGTGCGCCGCGTGCTTGGCCGCCACGTAGCCGCCGCCGCCCTCGTAGGCGGCCAGCGCGGCCGTCGAGGAGAGCACCAGGACGGTGCCGTCGCCGCTCGCCCGCAGGGCCGGCAGCAGCGCCTGGGTCATGTGCAGCACGCCGAGCACGTTGACCTGGTACATGGCCAGCCAGTCGGCCGGGTCGCCGCTCTCGACGCTCTCCGCGCCGATCGCCCCGCCGGCGTTGTTCACCAGCACGTCCACCCGGCCGACCTCGGCGGCGAAGGCGTCCACGGCGGCCCGGTCGGTGACGTCCAGGGTGTACGCCCGTCCGCCGGTCTCCGCGGCCAGCGCCTCGATCCGCTCGGTGCGGCGGGCGGTCAGCACCACCTCGAAGCCCTCGGCCGCCAGCCGGCGGGCGGTCGCCGCGCCGATTCCGCTGCTGGCACCGGTGACGACGGCCACCTTCTGCTCGGTCATTGCCACTCCTGAGATATCCCGGTCGGTTCAGCCGATCATCTCAAGGCCTTCGGCGCTACATTGCGAGAGGAGTGGACCTGCCCGCCGACCCCCGCGGAGGACGCCATGGCCACCGAACCGCCCGCCGAGCAGCCCGCCGGACCGCCGGCCGAGCCGCGCCGCACCGAGTCCGGCTTCCCGTTCGCCCCGGTGTACGGCCCCGAGGCCCTGGCCGGGTGGGACCCGGCCGAGCGGCTGGGCCGTCCGGGGGAGTACCCGTTCACCCGGGGGATCCACCCGACCATGTACACCGGCCGGCCGTGGACGATGCGCCAGTACGCCGGCTTCGGCACCGCCGCCGAGTCCAACGCCCGCTACCGGCAGCTGATCGCCGGCGGCTCCACCGGCCTCTCGGTCGCCTTCGACCTGCCCACCCAGATGGGCTACGACTCGGACGCCCCGCTCGCCGCCGGCGAGGTCGGCCGGGTCGGGGTGGCGATCGACGGCGTCGAGGACATGGCCGAGCTGTTCGCGGGAATCCCGCTCGGCGAGGTCTCCACCTCGATGACCATCAACGCCCCGGCCGCCGTGCTGCTGCTCCTCTACCAGCTGGTCGGCGAGGCGCAGGGCGTCCCGCCGGCCCGGCTCACCGGCACCGTGCAGAACGACGTGCTGAAGGAGTACATCGCCCGCGGCACGTACATCTTCCCGCCGCAGCCCTCGCTGCGGCTGGTCGCCGACCTCTTCCGGTACTGCCGTGCCGAGATCCCGCGCTGGAACACCATCTCGATCTCCGGCTACCACATGGCCGAGGCCGGGGCCACGCCCGCGCAGGAGATCGCCTTCACGCTGGCCGACGGGATCGCCTACGTGCGCGCCGCGCTGGCCGCCGGGCTCGCGGTGGACGACTTCGCGCCCCGGCTCTCCTTCTTCTTCGTGGCCCGCAGCACCCTGCTGGAGGAGGTCGCCAAGTTCCGTGCCGCCCGCCGGATCTGGGCCCGGGTGATGCGCGAGGAGTTCGGCGCCCGGGATCCGCGCTCGCAGCGGCTGCGCTTCCACACCCAGACCGCCGGCGTCCAACTCACCGCCCAGCAGCCGGAGGTGAACCTGGTCCGGGTCGCGGTGCAGGCGCTCGCGGCGGTGCTCGGCGGCACCCAGTCGCTGCACACGAACTCCTTCGACGAGGCGCTGGCGCTGCCCACCGAGAAGGCCGCCCGGCTCGCGCTGCGCACCCAGCAGGTGCTCGCCCACGAGACCGACGCGACCGCCACCGTCGACCCGTTCGCCGGCTCCTACGCGGTGGAGGCGCTGACCGACGAGATGGAGGCCGTCACGCTCGAACTCATGGCGAAGGTCGAGGAGTTGGGCGGGGCGGTGGCCGCGATCGAGGTCGGCTACCAGAAGGCGGAGATCGAGCGCAGCGCCTACCGGATCCAGCGGGAGACCGAGACGGGCGCGCGCACGGTGGTCGGGGTCAACCGGTTCCGGCTGGACGCCGGGGAGTTGGCGGCCGAGGAGCCCTACCGGCCGCTGCGGGTGGACCCGGCGATCGAGGCCCGGCAGGCCGGTCGGCTGGCCCGGCTGCGGGCGGCCCGGGACGGTGCCGCGGTGGGCCGGGCACTGGACGCGCTGCGCCGGGCCGCCGGGGGCCGGGACAACGTGCTGTACCCGATGCGCGAGGCGCTGGCGGCGCGGGCCACCGTCGGCGAGGTCTGCGACGCGCTGCGCGAGGTGTGGGGCCGGCATGTGCCGGTTGAGCGCTTTTGAGCCAATGTTCCGGGCGCCCGGAACCCCGGCCGAGCCGTCCGCACGGCCGTCAACCGCCCGGTCGAGCGGACCGTGACCTTGATCGCCGACGGTCGTTGCACAGAGCAGGCACCATGGGGAAGGCGGCTGAAACAAGATGTCATACCCACCAGCGCGGCCGGTATGCGCCCATCCGGGGACTTCTTTTCGGGAAGTCGGGCCAAATCCCCCCAACAGGCCTACCCTTGTTGAGATGAACCGTCGTGAGTCCGCCCTGTCGGCCGTCACCCTCACCGCTGCCCGCCCCGCCGCCGGTCTCCGCGACCGGGTACGGGCGCTGGAGCCCGAGCTGATCGCCTTCCGGCGGGACCTGCACCGGCACCCGGAGCTGGGCCGCCAGGAGTTCCGAACCACCGGCCTGCTGCGGGACCGCCTGGTCGCCGCCGGCCTCGCCCCCCGGATCCTCCCGGGCGGCACCGGAATGCTCGTCGACATCGTTCCCGAGTCCGCCCCGCGCGGCGCGGAGTTCCTCGCCTTCCGCGCCGACATCGACGCCCTGCCGATCGACGACGCCAAGACCGACGTCCCCTACCGTTCGAGCGTCCCCGGCCGGGCCCACGCCTGCGGCCACGACGTGCACACCTCGGTGGCGCTGGGCACCGCGCTGGTGCTCGCCGAGTCGGCCCGCTCCGGCGAGCTGCGGCGCCCGGTCCGGATGGTCTTCCAGCCCGCCGAGGAGGTCATGCCCGGCGGCGCGCTGGACGTGATCGCGGCCGGCGGGATGGAGGGCGTCGGCCGGATCTTCGCCGTGCACTGCGACCCCAAGGTGGAGGTGGGCCGGATCGGCCTGCGGGTCGGGGCCATCACCTCGGCCTGCGACCGCCTGGTGCTCCACCTGGACGGCCCCGGTGGCCACACCGCGCGCCCGCACCTGACCACCGACCTGGTCACCGCGGTCGCCCGCACCGCCGCCGAGCTGCCGGGCGCGCTGGCCCGCCGGATGGACCCGCGCTGGGGCGTCTCGCTGGTCTGGGGCCGGATCGCCGCCGGCTCCGCGCCGAACGTCATCCCGCAGCACGCCGAGCTGGAGGGCACCGTCCGCTGCCTGGAGCTGGCCGGCTGGCGGGAGGCGCCGGACCTGCTGCACGAGCTGATCGCCCGGCTCGCCGAGACCTACCGCGCGAAGTGGACGCTCGACTACCACCGGGGCGTGCCGCCGGTGGTCAACGAGGCGGTCTCGGTCGGGCTGCTGGAGGCCGGCATGACCGCGCGCTTCGGCCGGGACGGCGCCGAGGTGGTCGAGGACACCGAGCAGTCGCTCGGCGGGGAGGACTTCTCCTGGTACCTGGAGCACGCCCCCGGCGCGCTGGCCCGGCTCGGTGTGAGGCCCCCGGGTGACAGCACCGTCCGCGACCTCCACCAGGGCCGCTTCGACGTCGACGAGCGCGCGATCGCGATCGGGGTGGAGCTGTTCACCGCGCTGGCACTGGAGCCCGGCACGCTCTGATGCCGTGACGGCCCGAACCGATCGAAACCGGACACCCGCCAAGGGTGTCCGGTTTGTCGCTGATAGAGCGTTTTTTCCTGTTCCGTGCGCGGGATCGGGCGAGTCCGAACCACCGTTTATGGAGCGGAAAAGGGCGCCTGGGCGACCGCGAGACCACGGTTTGGTAACAACCCGAACGCTCCGGCGGCCCGTAACACAACCGTGTTCTACGCGCGTTACGGTGGCGTCCGACCACGCTAATCGGTGGCGTGTGAGAAGGAGATACTCCCTTGCGCCGTACTACTAAGCTCGCCGCGGTTGTGCTCTCGGGTTCCCTGGGCATCGCCTCGCTCGCCGCTTGCGGCGCAAAGAGCAACGACACCAAGGCCTCCGCCGGCTCCTCCGAGGGCGGCCTGAAGGTCGGCATGGCCTACGACATCGGCGGCCGTGGCGACCAGTCCTTCAACGACTCCGCGGCCCGCGGCCTGGACCAGGCCAAGAGCCAGCTGGGTGTCGCGGTCACCGAGGCCGACGCCAAGACCGGTGAGGCGGAGGCCGACAAGGAGACCCGCCTCAAGAACCTGGTCACCGCGGGCTACAACCCGATCATCGCGGTCGGCTTCGTCTACCAGGCCGCCGTCGAGAAGATCGCCAAGGAGAACCCGGGCACCAAGTTCGCGATCATCGACTCGGCCTCCGACACCCAGCCGAGCAACGTCACCTCGCTGACCTTCTCGGAGCAGGAGGGCTCGTACCTGGCCGGCGTGTCCGCCGCCCTCAAGTCCAAGAACAAGCACGTCGGCTTCATCGGCGGCGTGCAGTCCGAGCTGATCAAGAAGTTCGAGGCCGGCTACCGCGCGGGCGTCAAGTCCGTCGACCCGCAGATGCCGGTCGAGGTCACCTACCTGAGCACCCCGCCGGACTTCTCCGGCTTCGCCGCCCCCGACAAGGGCAAGGAAGCCGCGCAGGGCCAGCTCGACAAGAAGGCCGACGTCATCTACACCGCCGCCGGCTCCTCCGGCAACGGTGCCATCGAGGCCGTCGCCAACGCCGGTGCCATGGCCATCGGCGTCGACTCCGACCAGGCCGCCCAGCCCGCCCTGGCGAAGTACAAGAACAACATCATGACCTCGATGGTCAAGAACGTCGACAAGGCCGTCTTCGCCTACATCGAGTCCGCCAAGAAGAACGAGCCCTTCACCGGTGTGAAGAACTTCGACCTCAAGGCCGACGGCGTCTCGCTCGCCACCACCGGCGGCAAGATCGACGACATCAAGGCCAAGCTCGACGAGGCGGCCAACGCGATCAAGGGCGGCAGCACCACCGTCCCGAGCGACCCGTCCAAGCTGTAAGGCTCCAGGGCCTGACCGGACGTCGCCGGAGCTGCCGCCCGCCCGGCAGCGCCTGATGAACGCAACACCAGGGAGGGGCCCGGAAGGGTGCGCGTCGTGCGCACCCCCGGGCCCCGTCCCGTCCCCCCACCCTTTCCCGCTCTTTGGCCCTCCAGCGCAACGACGCGCCTCCAGACCACCAGGAGACCGCCATCACCGCATCCGACCCCGCCCCGAACACGGGCGGTAACCCCAGCGCGGGGACGGCGGCACCGGCCGTCGAACTGCGCGGCATCACCAAGCGCTTCCCCGGCGTCGTGGCCAACCGCGACATCAACCTCACCGTCCGCACCGGCACCGTGCACGCCCTCATGGGCGAGAACGGCGCCGGCAAGTCGACGCTGATGAAGATCCTCTACGGCATGCAGAAGCCGGACGAGGGCACCATCGCGATCAACGGCGAGCTGTGCGAGTTCGGCACCCCGGGCGACGCCATCGCGCGCGGCATCGGCATGGTGCACCAGCACTTCATGCTCGCCGACAACCTCACCGTCCTGGAGAACGTCGCCCTCGGCGGCGAGCACCTGTACGGCATCGGGGCCAGGGCCAAGCAGAAGATCAGGGAGATCTCCGACCAGTACGGCCTGGGCGTGCGCCCGGACGCCCTGGTCGAGGACCTCGGCGTGGCCGACCGCCAGCGCGTCGAGATCCTCAAGGTGCTCTACCGCGGCGCCAAGATCCTCATCCTCGACGAGCCCACGGCGGTGCTCGTCCCGCAGGAGGTCGACGCCCTGTTCGACAACCTGCGCGAGCTGAAGTCCGAGGGCGTCACCGTCATCTTCATCTCGCACAAGCTGCACGAGGTGCTCTCGGTGGCCGACGCGATCAGCGTCATCCGCCGCGGCACCACCGTCGGCGACGCCGACCCGAAGAGCGTCACCGCCCGCCAGCTGGCCGAGCTGATGGTCGGCGCCGAGCTGCCCTCCCCGGAGAGCCGCGAGTCGACCGTCACCACCACCGAGATGCTGCGCGTCGAGGGCCTGCGGATCGCCAAGACCGACGCCGAGGGCATCGAGCGCGTCGTCCTGGACGACATCTCGCTGCGGATCCACAAGGGCGAGATCCTCGGCATCGCCGGTGTCGAGGGCAACGGCCAGGCCGAGCTGGTCGAAGCCGTGATGGGCATGCTCCCGCTGGACGCCGGCAGCGTCACCCTGGACGGCCAGGACCTCTCCGGCAGCCTCACCCGGGCCCGCCGCGAGGCCGGCATCGGCTACATCCCCGAGGACCGCCACCGGCACGGCCTGCTGCTGGAGGCCCCGCTCTGGGAGAACCGGATCCTCGGCCACGTCACCGAGAGCCCCAACTCCAAGGGCGTGCTGCTCGACCCGGCCGCCGCCCGCAAGGACACCCAGCGGATCGTCGAGGAGTACGACGTCCGCACCCCCGGCATCGAGGTCACCGCGGCCTCGCTCTCCGGCGGCAACCAGCAGAAGCTGATCATCGGCCGCGAGATGAGCCACGAGCCCAAGCTGCTGATCGCCGCGCACCCCACCCGCGGGGTGGACGTCGGCGCCCAGGCGCAGATCTGGGAGCACATCCGGGTCGCCCAGCGGGCCGGCCTCGCCGTGCTGCTGATCTCCGCCGACCTGGACGAGCTGATCGGCCTCTCCGACACCATCAAGGTGATCTACCGCGGCCGGCTGGTCGCCGACGCCGACCCGGAGACCGTGACCGCCGAGGACCTCGGCACCGCGATGACCGGCGCCGCCGTCGGCCGCATCGAGTCGGACACCCCGGCCGACGCGGTGCCCTCGGACGCCGTGCCCCCCGCCACCCCCACCGACACCGCCGCCGACCAGCAGGCGGGGGAGTAGCCACATGACCAGTCCCAAGCCCGCGCCCGCCGCGCCCGCCGCGGCCGCTCCCAAGAGCGGCCTGGCCCAGCGGTTCAGCGGCGAGAAGATCGTGCTCGCGCTCGCCGCGCCGGTGCTCGCCGTCGTGCTGTCCGTCGCCATCTGCTCGCTGCTGCTGGCGACCTCCGGCAAGAACCCGTTCGACGCCTGGAACGTGATGATCACGTACGGCACCAAGTCGGACGGCCAGGTGGCCATCATCAACCGGTCCACCACGTACTACCTCGCCGCCGCGGCCGCCGCCTTCGGCTTCCGCATGAACCTCTTCAACATCGGCGTCGAGGGCCAGTACAAGCTCGCCGCGCTGTTCGCCGCCTTCGTCGGCAGCCAGGTCGACCTCCCGGCGATCATCCAGATCCCGCTGCTGCTGCTGACCGCGATGCTGGTCGGCGGCATGTGGGCGGCCGTCGCCGGTCTGCTCAAGGTCTACCGCGGCGTCAGCGAGGTCATCTCGACCATCATGCTGAACTCGATCGCCACCGCGGTGGTCGGTCTGCTGCTCGTCCCCGGCATCTTCGCGCCGGAGAAGGGCACCACCAGCAACTCGATCCAGACCAACCCGATCTCGGAGTCCAGCCGCTTCTTCTCGCTGAACACCGACGGCGGCCCGCTCTGGGGCTTCGTGGTCATCGCGATCGTGGTCGGCGTGGCCTTCCAGTTCACCCTGAACCGCACCCGCTTCGGCTTCGACCTGCGCGCCACCGGCCGCTCGGAGAGCGCGGCCACCGCGTCCGGCGTCAACGTCAAGCGCATGGTCGTCACCTCGATGGTGGTCTCCGGTGCGCTGGCCGGCCTCATCGGCCTGCCGGAGCTGATGCAGAACTCGTACTACTTCGGTCAGAGCTTCCAGGCGGGCCTCGGCTTCCTGGGCATCTCGGTCGCCCTGCTCGGCCGCAACAGCCCGATCGGCATGGTCTTCGCCGCCCTGCTCTTCGCCTTCCTCGACGCCACCGGCTCGCAGCTCCCGCTGCCGCAGAACGGTGAGTTCCCGTTCGAGATCGTCGACGTCATGAAGGGCACCATCGTCATCTGCGTCGTCGTCGCCTACGAGCTGGTCCGCCGCTACGGCCTGAAGCGCCAGCAGCAGCGGGTCGGCGCCGAGCTCGCCGCCCAGGCTGCCGCCGCGGCCGCCCAGAAGAAGGAGGTGTCGGCGTGAGTACAGCTACCGCAGTTCGCGCGAAGACGCCCGGCGGTGCGTCCGCCAAGAAGCGCAAGTTGTCCTGGCCGGTGGTGCTGCTGCTGATCGCGGGCGCCCTGGTGCTGTTCTCCGCCGTCGGCATGATCACCGGCAACCACGCGCTGACCTCCTCCGGCCAGATCACCGCGGCGCTCGGCGCGGCGGTCCCGATCGGCATGGCCGGTCTGGGCGGCCTCTGGTCCGAGCGGGCCGGCGTCGTCAACATCGGCCTCGAAGGCATGATGGTCGCCGGCACCTTCGCCGGTGCCTGGGGCGGCTACCTGGTCAACCCCTGGTTCGGCCTGGTGGCCGGCATGCTCGGCGGCGCGCTCGGCGGTCTGCTGCACGCGGTCATCACGGTGACCTTCGGCGTCGACCACATCGTCTCCGGCGTCGGCATCAACCTGCTGATCCCCGGCATCTGCGCGTACGTCAACCGGATCTACTACAAGGACTACATCTCGGTGGGCGCCGGTGCGAACCAGTCCCCGCCGGCCGATCCGCTGCCGTACCTCACCGTCCCCGGGCTGTCCTCCTGGCTGAAGGAGATCGAGGCCCACCACTGGTTCCTGGTCTCCGACGTCGCCGGTGTGGTCGGCGGCCTGGTCACCAACCTGTCGGTGGTCGTCATCCTGGCCGGCGCGCTGATCGTCGCCAGCTACTTCGCCCTCTGGCGGACCGTCTTCGGCCTGCGGCTGCGCTCCTGCGGTGAGAACCCGACCGCCGCCGAGTCGCTGGGCGTCAACGTCTACAAGTACAAGTACCTGGCGGTCATCGCCTCGGGCGCCTTCGCGGGCCTCGGCGGTGCGTACCTCTCGTTGGTCGCCGCGCACTTCTACAAGGACGGCCAGACCCTGGGCCGCGGCTTCATCGGCCTCGCGGCGATGATCTTCGGCAACTGGATGCCGGGCGGCCTCGCCGTCGGCGCCGGTCTGTTCGGCTTCACCGACAGCCTCCAGCTGCGCGACCCGGAGTCGGTGCACGTGCTGATCCTGGTGGTCGCCATCGCGATGGTGCTGCTGGCGGCGTGGCAGCTGTACCGCCGCAAGCTCACTCCGGCGCTGATCTCGGTGGTCGTCTCCGGCGCGCTGTTCGTCTGGTACTTCACCACCGACGAGGTGCAGCGTCCGCTGATCGTCGCCACGCCGTACGTGATCACCCTGGTGGTGCTCTCGCTGGCCTCGCAGCGGCTGCGGCCGCCGAAGGCCGACGGCCAGATCTACCGCAAGGGGCAGGGCAAGTGACGCCGGGCGCCGACACGGTCGACTGGGCCGCGCTGCGGGCGGCGGCGCGCGAGGCGATGAGCCACGCGTACGCGCCGTACAGCAGGTTCCCGGTGGGCGCCGCCGCGCTGGTGGACGACGGCCGGGTGGTCACCGGGTGCAACGTGGAGAACGCCTCGTACGGGCTCTCGCTGTGCGCCGAGTGCGGACTGGTCTCCGCGCTGCACGCGAGCGGCGGCGGCCGGCTGACCGCGTTCACCTGCGTGGACGGCGACGGGGCGCTGCTGATGCCGTGCGGCCGCTGCCGCCAGCTGCTGTACGAGCACGGCGGGCCCGACCTGCTGGTCGAGCTGCCGTCCGGCGTACGGCCGATGAGCGACGTCCTGCCCGACGCGTTCGGGCCCGAGCGGCTGTAGCGGATCAGCTCTGGCCCTGCCGTTTGTTACGCGCGTAGAGTGTCGCGAGCGGGCCCTGACCCGGGCCGCTCGCGACACTCTTCGCTTTTCTGAACCCCTTCTGGGAGCAATGGAGCAACCATGGACGCCATCTCCGTCATCAGGACCAAGCGCGACCGCGGAGAGCTGAGCGACGCTCAGATCGACTGGGTCATCGACGCCTACACCCGCGGCGAGGTCGCCGACGAGCAGATGTCCGCCCTGGCCATGGCCATCCTGCTGAACGGCATGAACCCGCGCGAGATCAGCCGCTGGACGGACGCGATGATCCGCTCCGGCGTCCGGATGGACTTCTCCTCGCTGGCGCTGCCCACCAGCGACAAGCACTCCACCGGCGGCGTCGGCGACAAGATCACCCTGCCGCTCGCCCCGCTGGTCGCCGCCTGCGGCGCCGCCGTTCCGCAGCTGTCCGGCCGCGGCCTCGGCCACACCGGCGGCACCCTCGACAAGCTGGAGTCCATCCCCGGCTGGCGTGCCCTGCTCTCCAACGAGGAGATGCTGGACGTGCTGCGCTCCACCGGCGCGGTCATCTGCGCGGCCGGTGACGGCCTTGCCCCGGCCGACAAGAAGCTGTACGCGCTGCGCGACGTCACCGGCACCGTCGAGGCCATCCCGCTGATCGCCTCCTCGATCATGTCCAAGAAGATCGCCGAGGGCACCGGCGCGCTCGTGCTCGACGTGAAGGTCGGCTCCGGCGCCTTCATGAAGAACATCGACGACGCCCGCGAGCTGGCCCGCACCATGGTCGGCCTCGGCACCTCGGCCGGCGTCAACACCGTCGCCCTGCTCACCGACATGTCCACCCCGCTCGGCCTCACCGCCGGCAACGCGCTGGAGGTCCGCGAGTCGATCGAGGTGCTGGCCGGCGGCGGCCCCGCCGACGTCGTCGAGCTCACCCTCGCGCTGGCCCGCGAGATGCTGGCCGCCGCGGGCGTGCACGGCAAGGACCCGGCCGACGCGCTGCGCGACGGCTCCGCGATGGACCACTGGCGCCGCATGATCGCCGCCCAGGGCGGCGACGTCGACGCCCCGCTGCCGGTCGCCCGCGAGCAGCACGTCGTCCCCGCCCCGGCCTCGGGCGTGCTGAGCCGGCTGGACGCCTACGCGGTGGGCGTCAGCGCCTGGCGCCTCGGCGCCGGCCGCGCCCGCAAGGAGGACCCGGTGCAGGCCGGCGCCGGCGTCGAGATGCACGCCAAGCCCGGCGACACCGTGGTGGCCGGCCAGCCCCTGCTGACCCTGCACACCGACACCCCGGAGCGCTTCGACTACGCGATCGAGGCCCTCGCGGACGCCGTCGAGGTCGCCCCGGCGGGCACCCCGTTCACCCCGAACCCGATCGTCCTGGACCGCATCGCCTGACGGTCCGGGGGTCTGCTCACGTGCGCCGGATCAGGCGTACGTGAGCAGACCGCTGGTGTCGATCGTCCACGGGCCGACGGCGACCTTGTCGCCGAAGACGAACGCCTCGTGCCCGGCGGCCCGCAGCCCTTCGGTGATCGGCCGGTACCACCAACCGCCGTGCAGGGCGCCGGGGATGAGGACGAAGGTGGCCATGGTGGGTTCCTCTGTCCGTGCGGTACCGGTGGGACGCGAACGAAACTACGGCGGATACCTGACAGTCAGCGTCAGGTATCCGCCGGTCCACGATCCTCGGCACGGCGCTCGATCTCCCGTAGGTCCAGCCCCGCTTCGTCGGCGAGCGAGCGCAGGAAGTCCTGGCCGCTCCCGAACACCTCGCCGCGTTCTCCCCGGCCGAGGGCCTGGTCGACCTCGGCCTCTTTGCTCTGCCAGGCCGCAGTCCGGAACCAGCTCTGGTCCTCCGCAGCAGCGGAGACCGACTCCTGATCCTCCACGGGGAGAAGCTATCGCGCGGAAAGCCTGCCCGGCAGGGCCTCCGTGCGGCGGGCGGTGTGGGCCTGGCGGGTGGCGTAGAGGGTGACGGCGGCGGCGAGGGTCATGGCGGCGAGGCCGATGGTGGCGGCGCCGGGCCAGCCGGTGGCGTGGTAGGCGTCGGCGCCGGTGGTGCCGCCGAGGCTGTTGCCCAGGTAGTAGGCGATCAGGTAGAGCGCGGAGGCCTGGGCGCGGCCCTCGGTGGCGGTGCGGCCGACGGCGGAGGACGCGGTGGCGTGGCCGGCGAAGAAGCCGGCGGTGATCAGTACCAGGCCGAGCAGGGCGAGGACCAGGGAGTCGGCGAGCGAGAGCAGCAGCCCGAGGGCGGTGGTGCCGATCGCGGCGTACAGCGCCCCGCGGCGGCCGAGCCGGGCGGAGAGGCGGCCCGCGGCGGCCGAGGTGCCGGTGCCGACCAGGTAGACCACGAAGATCGAGGCGGCCACCGACTCCGGCAGGTGGAAGGGCGCGGCGATCAGCCGGTAGCCGACGGTGTTGTAGACCGCGCCGAACACGGCCATGAACAGCAGCCCCAGCGCGTACAGCCGCAGCAGCAGCGGGTTGCGCAGGTGGCGGCCGACGGTGCGGGCGAGGGCGCGCGCGTCCACCGGGGCCGGGGTGAAGTGCCGGGCGGCGGGGATCAGCAGCCGGAACGCGAGGGTGGCGAGCAGCGCGAGGACGGCGGAGGCGGCGAGCCCCCAGCGCCAGCCGAGGCCGGCCGCGACCCAGCCGGAGAGCAGCCGCCCGCCCATGCCGCCGATGCTGTTGCCCGCCACGTACAGGCCCATCGCGGAGGCCAGTGCCGAGGGGTGCACCTCCTCGGCGAGGTAGGCCATCGCGGTGGCGGGCAGTCCGGCGAGCGCGGCGCCCTGGAGGACGCGCAGCACGACCAGGGTGGTGAGGTCCGGCGCGAAGGGCAGCGCGAGCGCGAGGGCGGAGGCGGCGAGGGTGGAGGCCGTCATCACGGCGGTGCGCCCGTACCGGTCGGAGAGCGCGCTCGCGGGGAGCAGGGCGAGTGCCAGGCCGAGGGTGGCGGCGGAGGCCGTCCAGCTGGCCTGGCCGGGGGTGAGGCCGAGGTCGTCCGAGAGGACCGGCAGCAGGCCCTGGGTGGAGTAGAGGAGGACGAAGGTCGCGACGCCGGCGGCGAACAGGGCGAGGTTGGCGCGGCGGAAGGAGCGCCGGCCGGGGCGGTGGCGGTCGTCCGGGGTGAGGGCGGCGGCAGGGGCGGCGTCCGGCGCGGTCGCGGACGCCCTGGTACTGGAGGGCTGCATGTCGTCGACCGTAGAACCGCCGGGCTGATGCGTCCAATGCATGAACCATCCATAATCCATACCGGAGCGCATGAGCGCAGCGTGCGGCGGACGACGGGAGCGCATGATGGCCACGGGTGCCGAGCCGGCCCGGCCCGCGGAGCTGGGACCGGACCTTCCGGCGGTGCAACTCGCCCCGCTGCTGGCCCAGTTCGCGGCGGTCGCCCGGCTGGAGCATGTGACGCAGGCGGCGGCGCTGCTGGCGATGCCGCAGCCGACGCTGTCCCGGGCGGTGGCCCGGCTGGAGGGCGAGCTGGGTGTCGACCTGCTGGCCCGTCAGGGCCGGACGGTCCGGCTGACCAGGGCGGGCCGGCTGCTGCTGGCCTCGGTGGAGCGGGCGCTGGCCGAGGTCGAGCGCGGCGTCGAGGCGGCGCGGGCGGAGGCCGATCCGGCGACCGGCCGGGTGGCGTTCGGCTTCCTGCACACCATGGGGACGGACGCGGTGCCGGCCCTGCTGCGGGACTTCCGGGCGGCGTACCCGCTGGTCCGTTTCCAGCTGGTGCAGGCCTACGTGGGCGCGATGCTGGACCGGCTGCGCGCGGGGGAGTTGGACCTGTGCCTGGTCGCGCCGGTCCCGGAGGACGATCCGGCGCTGGTCGCCCGCCGGCTGGACGAGCAGCGGCTGCACCTGGTGGTCCCGGCCGACCACCGGCTGGCCGGGCGCCGCCGGATCCGGCTGGCGGAGGTCGCCGAGGACCCGTTCGTCGGGCTGGAGCCCGGCTACGGGCTGCGGGCGATCACCGACGGCTTCTGCGCGGAGGCCGGGTTCGCGCCGCGGATCGCGTTCGAGGGCGAGGAGGCGGAGACGCTGCGCGGGCTGGTGGCGGCCGGGCTCGGGGTGGCGCTGCTGCCGCCGGCGCTGGTGCCGCGGCCGGGGGTGGTCGAGCTGGAGGTGACGGCGCCGCGGACCCGGCGGGCGATCGGCCTGGCGTGGGTGGCGGGGCGGCCGCTGACCCCGCCGGCGGCGGCGTTCCGGGACTTCGTGCTGTCGCGGCGGGGGCGGCTGCTGGCGCACGACTGAGCGCGTCGGGGGGCGCGGGGCCTGGGGACCGGCTTGCGTGGAGGTGGACCGGCTCGTCCCTTTGGTGGAATTCCCGGTGGACATCGGATGATTCGGCCCCCTGGGCGGTGGCTTGTCTACGCGCGTAGGGGCTACACTCTCGCAATGGAGAAGCAGATCCCCGTCACCACCGCGGGCACCGGCCCCCGGATCCCCACCCCCGAGCAGATCGTCCGCGCGCCGAAGGTGCTCCTGCACGACCACCTCGACGGCGGCCTGCGCCCCGAGACCGTGGTCGAACTGGCGGCGGCCGTCGGCTACGAGGGCCTCCCGACCACCGACCCCAAGGCGCTCGGCGAGTGGTTCCGCGAGGCCGCCGACTCCGGTTCGCTGGTCCGCTACCTGGAGACCTTCGCCCACACCTGCGCCGTCATGCAGACCCGCGAGGCCCTGATCAAGGTCGCCGCCGACTGCGCCGAGGACCTCGCCGCCGACGGCGTCGTCTACGCCGAGGTCCGCTACGCCCCCGAGCAGCACCTGGAGCGCGGCCTGAGCCTGGACGAGGTCGTCGAGGCCGTCCAGGAGGGCTTCCGGCTCGGCGAGGCCAACGCCCGCGCCGCCGGCCACCGCATCCGGATCGGCACCCTGATCACCGCGATGCGGCACGCCGCGCGCTCGTCGGAGATCGCCGAGCTGGCCAACCGGCACCGCGACGGCGGCGTCGTCGGCTTCGACATCGCCGGCGCCGAGGCGGGCTACCCCCCCACCCGCCACCAGGCCGCCTTCGACTACCTCAAGGGCGAGAACAACCACTTCACCATCCACGCGGGCGAGGCCTTCGGCCTGCCGTCGATCTGGGAGGCCCTGCAGTGCTGCGGCGCCGACCGGCTCGGCCACGGCGTGCGGATCGTCGACGACATCACCGTCGAGGAGGACGGCACCGTCAAGCTGGGCCGCCTCGCCGCGTACGTGCGCGACAAGCGGGTCCCGCTGGAGATGTGCCCGACCTCCAACCTGCAGACCGGGGCCGCCGCCTCGTACGCCGAGCACCCGATCGGGCTGCTCAGCCGGCTGAAGTTCCGGGTCACCGTGAACACCGACAACCGGCTGATGAGCGGCACCAGCATGAGCCGCGAGTTCGCGCACCTGGTCGAGGCCTTCGGCTACACGCTGGGGGACCTGGAGTGGTTCACCGTGAACGCGATGAAGTCGGCCTTCCTGCCGTTCGACGAGCGGCTCGCGATGATCAACGACGTGATCAAGCCGGGCTACGCCGAGCTCAAGGCCGAGTGGCTGTTCAGCGTCGGCGGCTGAGTGCGCCGAAGGTGATCGGATGAACGCCGCTGTCCGCCAGGGGAGTTGGCGTTCATCTGACTTCTCGCTCGGGCGGGTGAACCGCCGTTGATCCCCGTGCGATCCGCTCACTACCGTGTGCCCGTCATTGCCGACCGGTCGTGGCGGCGGGCCCCGTCGCGTCGGCCGCGTGTGTCGGCCACCGACGAGGACCCAAGGGGACGAACCACATGAAGCAGGCCACTCTCAAGGCCGCCGGTACCGCCGCGCTCGGCATCGCCATCGCCGCGGTCGGCGCCGGCAGCGCGTCCGCCGCCCCCGCCACCGCCGCCGGTGGTCTCGGGCTCCCGACCGGTCTGCTGACCAACCCGGCCGCCACCAGCGCGCTCACCGACGCCGCCGGCAAGCTGCCGGTCGCCGACAAGGTCAGCAGCACCCTCGGCACCCTGGCCCCCAGCGCGGGTCAGGCCGCCGCCCCGGTCGCCGGCGCCGCCGCCGACCGGGCCGCCCTGCCGACCGTGCCGGGCCTCGACAAGACCCCGCTCGGCGGGCTCACCCAGGCCCTCCCGCTGCCGGGCCTCGGCGGCTGATCCGTCCGCCGCACGCCGGGGCGCCGCACGCCGGGGCGCGGCACGGCACGGCCGAAGGGGCCGCCCGCTCCCGTCGAGGAGCGCGCGGCCCCTTCGGCGTCTCACGGTTCCTGGGGCAGCAGCAGCCAGAGCGCCAGGTAGATCAGGAACTGCGGGCCGGGCAGCAGACAGGAAGCCAGGAAGATCACGCGCACGGTCCATGCCGAGAGCCCGAAGCGCTCGGCGATCCCGGCGCAGACGCCGGCGATGACGCGGTTGTGACGGGGGCGGGCGAGGCGGCTCATGGCGGACTCCGTTGCTGTGGTGACGCCGTGGTCCGGTCCCTCCGGCCGGCGTACTTCCATGCTCCGCCGCCGCCCCGCCGAAAACCTCCCCCCGCAAGGCGATCCCGCTCCTGACCTGCTTCACCGCCTGGCAGGACCCCCACTCAGGGTTCCGCTCAGGGTCGGCCCGGAGATTGCCGGCCACCCGGAGTGGGAAGTCGGCCGGTCCGACTTCCCGCGCCATGTGCGGCTACGCGCCCGGGCGGGGGCGGAAGGGGACGGTGACGTCGGAGGTGTGCTCGTGGGGCTCGGCGGTCTCGAAGTTCGGGTAGTACACCTCCCGGCTGCCGCCGTCGCGGTCGTGGCCCTGCTCCTTGACCCAGGCGCCGACGGCGTCGTGGATGGCGGCCATCGTCGCGAAGTCCTTGTGCTCCTTGGTGATCTCGGTGTACGCCTCGCGATGGGCCGGGTCGATCCGCACGGCGATGCGGCCGGTCGGCTCGACGGCGTTCAGCGTCGGGGCGCACACCTCGACCAGGCCGTCCGAGTCCTCGCCGACGTAGCCGTGGAAGATGCTGAAGATCGGCCCCGAGAGGCACGCGTCGGTCGACTTCAGGTGGGCGAGGAGCTGCTCGCCGGCCTCGTTCAGAAACGGGACGAGCGTGGCGCCCGTGACGTGCCGCTGGATGCAGAGCACCTTCTGCTCGGGAACGTCGCGTTCGGCGATCCGGTACATGGTCGAAGTCCTTCCGGTGAGTACTGAGCGGGCGTAGCCCACCGCGTAGCGGCGGGCCCTGTGCGCGGCCTCCTGCTCGCGCCAGTAGGCGCCGAGCAGGCGGGCGGACTCGTCGCCGCCGTCCGCGTCGAGGACGGCGGCGATCCGGGCCAGCGGCATGCCGACGGCGCGCAGCAGCGCGATCCGGCGGGCCCGTTCGACCTGGGCGCGGCCGTAGCGGCGGAACCCGGTGTACGGGTCGACGTGGGCGGGCGGCAGCAGCCCGCGGTCCCCGTACAGGCGCAGCGCTTTGGGGCTGAGCCTGGTCAGGGTGGCGAGCTCCCCGATGGTGATCAAGTCCTCGTGCACGGGGCCCACTCTGCTCCTTGCCCCTGGGGCAGAGGCAAACAACGGTGCGGGAGGGGTCAGCGGTAGTACGGCTCCATCGCGGCCCGGACCTCGTCGAGCAGCGCCGGGCCGTCCTGCGGTACGGGCGGTCGGCCGCTCGCGGGGCGGACGGTCAGCAACTGCTCGCCGGAGAGGGCGAAGACGACGCGGCCGAGCCCGGCCTGCCGCAGGGCGGCCGCGCACATCGGGCACGGCTCGCAGCTGGTGTAGAGGGTGGTCGCGGCGGCGGCGTCCGGGGCCAGCTCGCGGGCCGCCCGGCGGGCGAGCTTCAGTTCGGGGTGGGCGGTGATGTCCCGGTCGGTGAGCGTGGTGTTGCGCTCCTCGGCCAGGACGGTGCCGTCCGGGGCGGCGAGCAGGGAGCCGAACGGCGGGTTGCCGTGGGCGGCGGCCTCGGCGGCGAGGGCGATGGCGCGGCGGAGGAGGGGGTGGTCGGCGGGGGTGACGGTCATCGGGGCTGTTCCGTTCGGGGCTGTTCCGTGCAGAGCGGGGCGAGGTGTTCGGCGACGGCGGCGAGGGCCCGCCGGGCGTCCTGTGGGCGGCGGGTCTCCTCCGGGTCGCCGTGGTAGGGGTCGAGGATCACGTGTGCGGCGCCCAGCAGGCGGAGTTGGGTGAGGTCGGCGGTGATCTGCTCGATCGTGCCCTCGCCGGCGAGCCGTTGCGGGCCGGCGACCGGGGCCGGGGTGAGCCTGAGGGCGATCCGGGGCGCGAAGGCGGGGGCGGGGAGCGCGTGCTCGTCCGCGTACGCCCGTAGGCGGGTGGCGGCTTCGCGCAGCCAGGGCAGGGTGGGGCGCAGCGGGTGCCAGGCGTCGCCGAGGTGGACGGCGCGGCGCAGGCCCGCGTCGCTGTTGCCGCCGACCCAGAGCGGGATGCGGCGGGCCGTTCCGTAGCCGGCGGTGTCCTCCCAGGCGGCGCGCAGGCGGCGCAGGTGGTCGTCGGTGAGGCGGCCACGGTGCTCGAAGGGGACGCCGAGGGCGGCGAACTCCTGCTGCGCCCAACCGACTCCGACGCCGAGCACGAGGCGGTGGCCGCTCAGCGCGTCCAGGTTGGCGGCTGTCCGGGCGGTGAGGAGGGGGTGGCGGTAGGGGGCGACGAGGACGGTGGTGCCGAGGTGGACGCGGGTGGTGTGGGCGGCTAGCCAGGCGAGGGTGGTGAAGGGTTCGTAGAAGGGGGCGGGGTAGCGCCGGGCGACGTCGGGGGTGATGGCGACGTGGTCCGAGAGCATCAGCAGGTCGAAGCCCAGGGACTCGACGGTGCGGGCCCAGGTCAGGAGGGCTCCGGGGTCGGCGCCGGGGCCGAAGTTGGGGACGTTCACTCCGATCTTCACGTCCGGAAAGCCTAGGGAGGGAAGGTGGGTTGACTGAAGAGACATCTCCCGGTTGCGGGGTTGTTCCGCCGTGGAATCACCGGCAATCTGGGCCTATGACCGAGATTCTCGATGCGACGGACTGGGCGATCCTGGCCGAGCTCCAGGAGGACGGGCGGATCGCGTTCACCGAGCTGGCGCGGCGGGTGAACCTGAGCGCGTCGGCCACGACGGAACGGGTGCGGCGGCTGGAGACGGCGGGGGTGATCACCGGCTACCGGGCCGAGGTGGACCTTGAGCGCACGGGGTACCCGGTGACGGCGGTGGTCCGGTTGAAGTACCCGGGGCCGGCGGTGCGGCACGAGCCGCTGCGGCGGTTGCTGGAGGAGCGGTCGGAGATCCTGGAGTGCCTGCGGACGACCGGGGACGACTGCTACGTGCTGAAGATCGCCACGACGTCGATGGGGCACCTGGAGGAGATCGTCGACGAGCTGGCCCAGTTGGGGAGCACGACGACCAATCTGGTGCTGAGCCGACCGCTCGCGCCCCGGGGGCCGGCGGTGCCCCGGGTGGGGCCCGGCGAACAGTAGCAACACTGCTACTTGCTCCGTTGACGGCGGCCGGAGTGTCGGCCGCCGCAACGGTCAGCTGACGTGCTTGTCGTCCTCGTTGCCGTGGACCTTCAGGGCGGTGATGACGCCGGTGACAACGGTGGCGATCGCAAGGGCGAGGAGAACGGCGAAGGCCGCGCCGATGAGGAAGTTCACGGCGCCCTGACCCCCTCGCGCAGCAGGGTGAGGAGGTTGAGGAGGGTGGCGACGGAGGTGTCACCGAAGTCGACGAGGAGACGGCCGTCGATGGTGGCGCCGTTGACGGCGGCGGAGCCCCACTGGATGCCGAACGGCTTGCCGCACTCGTGGAGTTCGCTGATCAGTGCGGTGACCTCGGGCTCGGTGTAGGTGCGCAGGTAGGCGTCGTTGGGTTCGAAGGGGGCGTTCACGTGGCGGCGTCCAGCTCGAACCAGGTGACCTTGCCGGCCTTGACGGGGTCGACGCCGAAGCGGTCGGTGAGGGCGCGGACGAGGTGGAGTCCGCGCCCGGAGAGCGCGAAGAGGTCCGCGGGGGCGCCCAGTTCGGGCAGGACGGGGCTGTCGTCGCAGACCGAGACCCGCAGCGTGCGGGGGCAGAGGGCGACGATGATGTGGGGCGCCTGGGTGCCCGCGTGCTTCCAGGCATTCACGAACAGCTCATGAAGCGCGAGTTCGGCGTCGGCGATGGAGTCCGACATCCAGTCCGAGGCGGTGAGGAGGGCCCGCAGCTCGCGGCGGGCGACGGACCAGTCGGGCGGGTAGGGGGCACGCATGGGGGCCTCCGTGAGGTGGGGAGGAGTGGCTCGCCGACGGAGGGGTGAATGTGCCTACTGCCTAGGTGGCAGCCGCTACTGACGACCCGTCGGCGATCGGTGCAACACTGAGAGTAGGATGTAGAGTCCGAACGTTGCAACCAATGCAGCAAGGTTGACCCTTGCGAGTGAAAGCCGCCCGGGTGGTGGCGGGTTGAGCTGATGCGGAACACTGCGGGGAGAGGGAAGGAACGCTGTGGGGCTCAGGGGAGAGATCAGCCAGCGGCAGCGCCGCTTCGGCGAGGAGTTGCAGCGCCTCAGGTTGGCGGCGGGACTGTCGGCTCCGGAGGCCGGCGCGTTGGTGGGGATGAAGAGCCCTGCTGTCAGCCACACGGAGGCGGGTCGAACCGGCCTCAACCAGGAGAGGTTGGGGACCTGGCTCGACGCTTATGGCTGTGAAGATCCGGTCTATCGAGCCGAACTCGCGGACATGGGAAGGCGAACGGGCAAGGGGTGGTGGTCGGACTTCGCCGACCGAGTGCCGCAGCTTGCGCTCGACCTGGCCGAGACCGAGGACAGTGCGGCTCTGATCGACAACTACGAGACGTTCCACGTGCCCGGTCTGTTGCAGATTCCGGCGTATGTCGAGGCGATCTACGATGGCGCTCATCGCGACCGAAAGCTGGACGCCGAAGCCGAGGTCGAGTTCCGGATCAATCGGCAGCGGATCCTCACCGACAAGCCGCGACGCGAGTTCCGTTTCGTGATTCACGAAACGGCCCTGCGTCTGCGCTTCCCTGGAGACGCGGTGATGAGGGCGCAGCTGTCGCACCTGCTGGAGGTGTCCGAGCTGCCGAACGTGACCATCCAGGTTCTGCCGTTCACGGCATTGAAGAAGCCGCCGCACACCGGCCAATTCCTGTTGCTGGACCCAGGATCAGTGGACCTCTCCACCGTTGTTGTGGATCACCCAAGCCACACCGAGTATCTTGGCGACCGGCACTCGATCGCGACGTATCGCAGGACGTTCAACCAGTTGGTTGACCTTGCGCTGCCTCCGGTCGACGCCGGTCAGTCACCCCTTGCGCTGTCGCCAACGCGTGACTCGTGGGGCCTCATCCGACATCTTCTCTACCTGCTCCAAACGTGAAGGGCGCCTAATGCCAGAACTCCGTTGGCAGAAGTCATCGTTCAGTGGCTCGAACGAGGGCGGCAGCTGCGTTGAACTTGCCGCAGGTGCAGGGGGCCTTCTCCAACTGCGGGAGTCCGATGACCCGGGGATCATTCTGGTAGTCGATGTAGAGCAGTTCGGTTCTTTCCTTCTGGCCGCCAAAGCCGGTGCCTTCGACCACCTCACCTGATCAGTAGCCCAGTCCCGGAGGACCCCCACCGATGAACGCCAAAGCCTGGCGTATCCGGCTCATCGTTCGCACCACCCAGGTCGGCGTCATCGGCGGGGCCCTCTGGGGTGCCCTGGTCGCCCTCGTCGCCTTCCGCTACACCTCGATACCCCTCGGGGCCATGGTGGGCCTCCTCTTCGGGACCTTCGTCTCCATACCCACCGGCTCCCTGCTCTCCGCCCTCCCCAAGCGGCTCGCCTTCCACCGCTGGTCCGCGCCCGTCCTCGGCGCCCTCCTCACCGCCGCCGCCGGCTACCTCGTCCTCGCCCGCATCCTCCGCGAGCCGCACGCCCTCTTCCACCTCGGCGTCGCCCTACTCTTCCTCCTCTCCACCACCCTCACCGCCGCCGCCTTCTTCCTCGCCGTCCGCAGCCTCCGCCGGACGTCATCGGCACCATGAGCCCCCGGTGACCCCCTGGGCTCGCCACGAAGGCGGACGAGTCCGGCCACCTCACCGGGGCATCGGCCCGCCACCTCCACGTTCCGCGCCTTCGGGCCCGACGGAAGCGGAGCAGGAAGTCGGACCCGCTGACTTCCCACTCCGTCGGTGGAGCGCTGTGGGAACGGTGACGAGCCCGCGTAGGCTTTCGTACCGCTGCACAGCCGGGGCGAGCACAGCCTGGGCCGGAACGAGCGAGAGAGGGTGCCGGGTGGAGACTCCCCGTCTGGTGGAGGTGCGCCTGACCTCCTTCAAGAGCTTCACGGGCCAGTGCCTGCCGCTTCAGGACCTGACAGTGCTGATCGGCCGCAACGGCAGCGGCAAGTCCAATGCCCTGGACGGCCTGATGGTGCTGTCCCGCCTCGCCCTGGGCGAGCCGGTGCGCGACGCGCTGGACGGGCTGCGGAGCGGAGGCGAGGAGCCCATCCGAGGCGGGGCCGAAGGGTGCGCGCCGCTGGGGGCGGACAGCTTCGCCCTCGGCTGCCGTGTGCGGTCGGGACAGGCGGTCTTCGACCTCGACGTGGAGATCGCCGTCCGCCCCGAGGTGCGGATTCTGCGGGAGACCTTGACGGCGGTGGAGGGCGCGCTCTACGGGGGCCGCCGACTCGCGCCCGGCCGCTCGTTGCTGGCCAGCGACACTCCGGACCCGAGCCGCACCGATCTCAAGGTCCGCTACTTCAACGGCTTGCGGGGTGTGGACCCGGGGGTCCCGTTCGCGGCCGACCGTCTGCTGACCAGCCAGGTCCCGGTTCGGCTCCCCGCGACCACCGAGGCGACCAAGCTCGTCCACCGTGCCGCGCAGGACGTGCTCGCGGTGCTGCGCGAGGTCTTCCTGCTGGATCCGGTGCCCCACCTCATGCGGCAGTACGTCAACGCGCGCGACACCGAACTCAGACGCAGCGCCGACAACCTCAGCGCGGTGGTGGAGCACCTGCGCGGAACCGACCGGGCGGCCTTCGGCCGGCTGACGGAGCTGGTCGCGGGGATGCCCGAGTTCCCCGTGCGCGGCATCACCAGCGTCGACACGAAGCTCGGGGACGTCCAGCTGGTGCTGCGCGAGGCCGGCTACCACGGCAAGGACCATGCCGTTCCGGCCAGGCTCCTCAGCGACGGCATGCTGCGGTTCCTGGCCTTCGGAACCGCGCTGCTGAGCGCACCCGTCGCCGACGGCGACGAGGCGCCGCTGTCGGCCCAGCGGCACCTGGTGATCGAGGAGATCGAGAACGGTCTCTACCCGACGCAGGCGGCGCGCGTGCTGCGCCTGATGAAGGAGGAGTCGGAGCGGCGCAGCATCGACGTGCTGTTCACCACGCACAGTCCGGCGCTCCTCAACTCCCTGGACGCGCAGGACCACTCGGGCGTCGTCGTGTGCAGCAGGGACCGGGACACGGGGGAGAGCATGCTGTCCCGCCTCACCGACCTGCCCGGCTACATCGACCTGCTGGCGGCCGGCGACCTGGGCGACGCGATCAGCAGGAACCGTCTCGCGGACGCCCTGCGCCCGCGAGACGGCGTGACCGACGTCGAGGACTTCCTGAGGAGCCTGTGAGTCTGTGAGTGGACAGCAGCGGTCCGGGCTCCGGCTGCCCGTCGTGGACTTCCTGGACACCTCGGTCTTCGTCGAGATCCTCGACGTGCCCCACATGAACGGCCATCGCGACGAGGTGCTCACGGCGATGAGGGCCCGGCTGGAGGCCGGGGTCCGCTTCATCCTGCCGACCGCGACGATCATCGAGACCGGCAACCACGTCTTCCAGATCAAGGAGGGGTCGGCCCGCCGCGCCCGCGCCGCGAGCTTCATGAGCCTGTTGCGCAAGACCGCGGACGGTGAGGCGCCGTGGG
This sequence comes from Kitasatospora sp. NPDC057965, assembly GCF_042887135.1. Taxonomy (NCBI): domain Bacteria; kingdom Bacillati; phylum Actinomycetota; class Actinomycetes; order Kitasatosporales; family Streptomycetaceae; genus Kitasatospora; species Kitasatospora sp. NPDC057965. The sequence goes on along the minus strand of NZ_JBHVPZ010000012.1, from coordinate 137,127 downwards.
TGCTTCACCAGCGGACCTGGGACGGCGACTTCCTCGCCGACCTCTGCGGGGGCGGAAGCACGAACATGGACCTGGCCGAGCACGCCGTGAGGCAGCAACTCGGCGCCGGTGACCTGAGCATCGTCGCCGAACGGGACCTGTACGCCTCGCGGGTGCAGGCGGAGGTCCGGATCTGGACCTTGGAAGCGACGATGCAGACCTGGGCCGGGGTGTCCTGACCGGCGGTCAACCGCCCAGGCGGATGGCGTAGTAGGCGTGCAGGGCGGCTTCGGCGCCGGAGCCGGTGGCGGTCATGATGCGCTGGGCCCGGGGGGAGCGGAGGTCGCCGGCGGTGAGGATGCGGGGGTGCTGGCGGTCGGGTGGGCAGTAGCCGTCGGGGGCGGGGGTGAGGTCGCCGGGGAGGGCGGCCGGGCGGACGCCGAGGTTCACGAACACGGCGTCGGCCTCGAAGGTGCCCAACCCACCCGCCGTGATGCGGCCTTCGGGGGTGGGGTGGAGGGTGAGAGCGTCGAGCTGGAGAAGGGTGGCGCGCGGGTCGGCGCGGACCTCGTCGGCCTTGTAGGCGTCGGCCGGCGGGTGCGGGACGAGCAGGTCGAGCGGGGCGTCGGGGTGGGCGCGCAGCAGGGTGCCGAGGGGGCGGTCGGCGCCGAGGACGAGGGCGCGGCGGCCGGCCAGGCGGGTGGCGTCCGCCTCCCAGAGCGGTGGCGGTGCCAGGCCCGCGGCGGAGCCGAGCCAGCCGGCCTCCTCGGGACGGGCCGCCCGTACGCCGGTGGCGGCGACGGCGTAGCGGCCGCGGACGGTGGTGCCCGAGGCGAGCCGGACGGTGACGCCCTCGTCGTCGGCGCGCAGCTCCGTCGCCGGGGTGCCGAGCAGGAGGTCGCAGGAGTCGGCGACCCGCCGGACGTCCGCCGCGAGGGCGTCGGCGTAGGCGGTGCCGGTGGCGAAGCCGAGGACGTTGTCCACCGCCGGGACGCGCCGCAGGGTGGCGCCCAGGCCGCGCCGTTCGACGAGCGCCGAGCGCAGTCCGACGCTCGCGGCCATCACCGCCGCCGCGCAGCCGGCCGGGCCGCCGCCGACGATCACCAGGTCGTACGGGGTGCTGGACGGCTGGGTCATCCGGGCAGCGTAGCGGCCGCCGGTCGGAAATGCCGTTGCCGGGAGGGCCGGTGGCGTCCTAACCTCGCCGCAACACGTCGACGGAGACGAGTACCTCCGGGCCCCGCGAGCCGAGAGAGCCGCCGGCTGCTGTGAAGGCGGCCTCGCGTCCGGGAGGGAAGACACTCCGGAGTGCGGGGAGGAAATGCCCCGCCGGCCGGCCCCCGTCACCGGGCCGAACGAGGCCGCCGCCCGCCCCGGCGACGGCGGCGAAAGTGCGGTGGCACCGCGAGTCCCCTTCTCGCCCGCGCTCCCAAGGGATCACCACGACGCCCCCGGAGGGCCGCGATGATCCACCCCAGTACCGCCGACATCCCCAGTACCGCCGACACCGCCCGCGTCCTGGCCGCCGAACTGCCCGGCCGGATCGGCGACACCGTCGAACTCGCCGGCTGGCTGCACCGCCGCCGCGCGCTGAAGTCCGTGACCTTCCTCGTCCTGCGCGACCGCTCGGGCCTCGCCCAGGTGGTGGCCCCCGCCGGGGCGGCCGACCTGCCCGAGGAGACGGTGCTGCGCGTGCGCGGCACCGTCACGGCCAACGCCCAGGCGCCGAACGGCGTCGAGCTGACCGGCCCGGCCGTGGAGGTGCTCGCCCGCCCCGTCGCGGCCCCGCCGTTCGACCTCTTCCGTCCGGCCGTCCCCGCCGCGCTGCCGGTCGTCCTGGACAACGCGCCCGTCGCCCTGCGCCACCCGAGGCTGGCGGCGCTGCACCGGGTCTCGGCGGCCTCCGTGCACGGCTTCCGGGCGGCGCTCGACGGCCTCGGCTTCACCGAGATCCACACGCCGAAGGTCGTCTCCTCGGCGACCGAGTCCGGCGCGAACGTCTTCGCGCTGGACTGGTTCGGGCGCGAGGCGTACCTGGCGCAGTCGCCGCAGTTCTTCAAGCAGGCGATGGTCGGGGTCTTCGAGCGGGTCTACGAGACCGGGCCGGTGTTCCGGGCCGAACCCCACGACACCGCCCGCCACCTGGCCCAGTACACCAGCCTGGACGCCGAGCTGGGCTTCGTCGCCGACCACCGGGACGTCATGGCGGTGGTGCGGGCCGCACTCGCCGGAATGGTCGAGGCGGTCGCCGAACGGGCCGGGGACGCGCTCGCGGCCTTGGGCGTCGAGCCGCCCGCCGTGCCGGAGGAGATCCCGCAGCTGCACTTCGCCGAGGCGATGCGGATGCTGGGCGCCGAGGAACCGGACCTCGCACCGGCGCACGAGCGGTGGCTCGGCGCGTGGGCGCAGCGCGAGCACAGCAGCCCGTTCCTGTTCGTGACCGGGTACCCGATGCGCAAGCGGCCGTTCTACACCCACCCCGAGCCGGGCCGGCCGGAGTACTCCAACAGCTTCGACCTGCTCTTCCGCGGACTGGAGCTGGTGACCGGCGGCCAGCGGCTGCACCGGTACGAGGACTACCTCGCGGCCCTCGCCGCCCGTGGCGAGCCGGCCGGGCCGTACGAGGGGTACCTGCGGGCCTTCGCCCACGGCATGCCGCCGCACGGCGGGTTCGCGCTCGGGCTGGAGCGCTGGACAGCGCGGCTGACGGGGGAGGAGAACGTCCGCCGCACGGCCCTCTTCCCGCGCGACGTGCACCGGCTGACGCCGTGAGGTGAGGCGTGCGGACGCCGCCGGGCGGATGCCCCGACCACAGGGGGCACCACCCGACGGCGGACGGCGGACGGCGGACGGCCGACGGGGGCTCAGCCCTGCTGCGGAGCCTGGGGAGCCTGCGGAGCCGGCGGGTACTGGGCCGCCTGCGGCTGGTACGGCGACGCCGGCGGCTACTGGCCGGCCGACATCCGTCCTCACGATTTCGTCACGGTGTCATCGCCGAATCCGTCCGGCGAACCTCCTTCCCACCCCTTGAAAACCGATCAGGAAGCGTCCGCGCGTTCGGATATGATGCGCCCGTCGCTGGTGGTTGGGGGGCGAAGCAGCGACCCGGGTGAGAGTCCCGGAGCGGCCCCCCGCCTCGGCGAACCGCCTGCTGCCGGGTTCGTCGGGTTCGCCCGCCTTTCTTCCGTGAGGTCTCCCTTGCGTACTCAGCCCCGCAGATCCCTCGCCCTCGCCGCCGCCACCCTGGTCTCGGGCGTGGCCCTGACCGCGGCCGCCCCGGGCGCTGCCGCGCTGCCGCTTTCCGGCGGAGCCACCGGGACGACGGTGCGGCAGGCGGCCCAGGGCCAGGCCACCCCCGGGCCGGCCCTCGGCCCCCAGGAGCAGCGCGGCCCGGTGACCACCACCCTCACCGCCTTCCCCACCACCCTCACCGCCGGCGGGCCGGCCGCCGAGTTCGTCGCGACCCTGCGCAACTCCGCCGACCACGCGGTCAACGTCACCACCGGCTTCACCGTCGCCGCCATCGACTCCGGCGTCCGCGAGACCCAGCTCAAGCTGGACTACCAGGCCCCCGGCGGCGGCCCCTGGAAGCCCGCCGCGCTCGGCCCGGGCGCCGCCGTCGGCGCCACCTGGGACCTCGACACCTCCGCCACCCGGCTGAGCCTGCCCGCCGGTTCCTCGGTGAGCTACCGGCTGCGGATCGCCGTCACCGCCGACGCGCCCGCCGGCCGGGCCACCGGCGGCTTCCGGGCGACGGTCTCCGACCCGACCCTGCCGCCGGAGAGCCGGATCTCCGAGGCGAACACCGCGCCCCAGGAGTTCACCACCGTCGCGGCCGCCCCCACCGGCACGCCGACGTCCGCCCCCGCGCCCGGCGTGCCGTACCTCGGCCTGGACGCGGTGCCCGCCGCCTTCATCTCCGGCGGCGAGGCCAGGCCGTTCCGGCTGACGCTCACCAACCGCAGCGGCAGGGACGTCGCGTTCCAGCCCGAAGTCACCCTCCGGGGCGCAGCCCTGCCCGCCGCCGGGGCGGCCGCGCTGGACTTCCAGACCCCTGACGGCCAGTGGACGGCGGCCACCGTCGACGGCGGCCGGACGGCGGCCGGGACGGCCACGCTCGTGCTGCGCCTGCCGGACCGGGACGCCTCCCTGGTGCGGCTGCGCGACGGCGAGTCCCGGACGCTCAACGTGCGGCTGGCGTTCGGCCAGGACGTCCCGTCGGGCGTCGTGTCGGTGCAGTTCGCCGGGACCAGCCTGCCCCTCGCCGGGGGTGGCGCCGGGGTGCCGGCCGCCAGCTCGTCGGTCGACGTCACCGTGGCCGCACCCGCGCCGGTCACGCCGACCGCAGCGCCGAGCCCCTCCGCCACCGACGGCGCCGCCCCGACCGTCCCCGCCGAGCCGTCGGCCACCGCGCCGAGCACGTCCGGTGGTGGCGGCCCGGCGGTCGCCCTCGCGGCGGTCACCCCGACCCCGGAGGCGAGCGGCTCGACGGCGGCCGTCCCGCCGACGCCGACCCCTCAGCCGTCGGAGGGGGCGCCCACCGCCCCGGCGCCGGCCGTCACCGTGACCGTGGCGGCCCCCGCGCCGTCCGTGGACCTCGCCTCCACCGGCGGCTCGTCCACCAACACCCCGATGGCGATCACCGGTGCCACCTCGATCGCGATGGGCATCGGTACGCTGCTGGTGGCCCACCGCCGGCAGAAGGCCCGCCCGGCCCTCGCCGCCCGTGCGCCCCGCCCGGCCGGCGGCCCGGGGACGGGTCCGGGGACGGGTCCGGGAGCGATCCCGGGAGCGATCCCGGGAATGAACGCGGCCCCGCGTCCGAACCCCGCCCCGCGCCCGGTGCGCGGCCCGGCGGCGGGCCCCGGCGGGGCGACCGGACGGGGATGAGCGAGACATGACCGACCACGAGGTGCTGCACGTGTTCTGCGGCCCGGACGGCGACCACGGCAACGCGCTGGGCGTCGTGCGCGACGGCGCCGCCGTGCCCGGCGAGCGTGACCGCCAGGCGATCGCCCGGGAACTCGGCTTCAGCGAGACGGTGTTCGTCGACGATCCGCGGCGCGGCGTCATCGACATCTACACCCCGGGCCTGCGGCTGCCCTTCGCCGGCCACCCGTGCGTCGGTGCCGCCTGGCTGCTGGGCGTGGACCGGCTGGTCACCCGGGCCGGCGTGGTCGGCGTCCGGCACGACGGAGCGTTCACCCGGATCGCGGCCCCCGCCGCCTGGGCCCCGCCGCGCACGCTGCGCCGGCACGCGACGCCGGCCGAGGTGGACGCCCTGGCGGTGCCGCCGCCGGGCGAGTGGATCTACGCCTGGGCCTGGCGGGACGAGGCGGCGGGCACCGTCCGCGCCCGGGCCTTCCCGGGCCGGGACGACGGTATCGACGAGGACGAGGCCACCGGGGCGGCCGCGATCCTGCTGACCGCCGAGCTGGGCCGCGCTCTGACGATCACCCAGGGGCGCGGCTCGCAGCTCGTCACGGGCATCACACCCGACGGCCTGGTCGAGGTCGGGGGCCGGGTCCGCCGCGCGGGCTGAGCAGCGGCCGCTGCCACGGCGGAGCCGTGCTGCGGGGGAGTGCGACCGACTCGCCTCGGAGCGCCGGGAGTTGCCCGACCTCGGCTCGTGCGGGGTCAGCCCCTGGGCGCGGTCCTGGGCGAGCCGAGGCTGAGCAACGGCTCGACGTTCGGGGCGGTCACGGTGGAGGCCACCGGAGCCGGAGCCGGAGCCGGGATCGGGGCGGAGGGCGGAGCCGGGATCCGGGGCGCCGTGGCGCGGCGCAGCAGGAAGGAGCGGCCGGCCGGGACCAGGGCGAGGTGGACGGCCGCGACGCCGACGACGGCGAGCAGGATGTGGTCCACGTTGAGCACATGGCCCGGGGCCCAGGAGGAGAGGAACTCCAGCGCGGTGGCCAGCAGGGCCGAGGCGCCGGTGGTGCGCAGGAAGGACGGCAGCCAGCGGGTGGTCAGCCGGCCTCCGGCGAACGGGAGGAAGATGCCGAGCGGGCAGAGCAGCAGCAGTTCGCCGAGCACCTGACCCCCGCTGGAGGAGCGGAGCGAGCCCAGTGGCGTCAGGTTGGCATCGTCCACCCAGGCCACCGGCAGCGGTCTCAGTACCATCCAGCCCACCAGTACCAGGTGGAGGGTGAGGCCGAGCAGACCCACCACCCGTAGTGGACGCTGGGAACGATGGACGGCCGTCGCCCGTCCGGTCTCGGTCCGCACGCCGGCACGCTCCTCACGTGGCCTGGTGCCATCTCGCTGCACGGGGGGAAGGACGTGCACCGGCGGCGTGACGGTTCCATGCCCGGTGTGAACTTCGCGCCGCGCGCCGGGAATCCGGCGAAGGCCGCGGGGGAGCCGCCCGGTGAACCGGACGGCCCCCCGCGGCCCGCGCGATCAGCGGCAGGGCGCCGTGGTGGAGGCGGTGGGCGACGGCAGCGCGCCGAACACGTTGTCCGCCGGCGGCGTCGGGGACACCACGACGGGCGACGGCGAGGCGGCCGGCTGCACGACGGGCGGCCCGGACGGCGGCCCGGACGGCGAACCCGACGGCGCACCGGCCCGCACCGTGGCGGCGTGCGCAGGCGCCTGGGCGGCCGCGCCCGCTCCCCCGGTCGGCGTCGGCGTGCTCGGCGCCGTGGGTATCCGCGCCACGGTCGGGCAGGCGGTCCGGCTGGCGGGTGCGCCCGCGTCCACCGGGACGGCGGTCGGACGGATGCCGCAGGCGGTGGCCAGCGCGGCCAGCCCCAGCAGCGCGGCGGCGGCGAACGGGCGTCGCGGACGGGCACCGGTCGGGCGGACACGGTTCACTGGGCACCCTCCTCGGGGGCGGTGTCGGCCGGTGGCGGAGGCGGCGGGGTCCGCGGCAGGGTCAGCGTGAACACCGCGCCGACCTCGCCGTTCGCGGCGGTGATGGTCCCCCCGTGGATCTGTGCGTTGGCCATCGCGATGGACAGGCCGAGGCCGCTGCCCTCCGAGCGCGCCCGCCCCTTGTCGGCCTTGTAGAAGCGGTCGAAGACGTGCGGCAGCACGTCCTCCGGGATGCCCGGACCGCTGTCCGACACCTCGACGACCACGTTGTCCCCGTCCTCCCGCACCCGCACCCGCACCGGCGAGCCGCCGTGCTTGAGCGCGTTGCCGATGAGGTTGGCGAAGACGACGTCCAGCCGGCGCGGGTCGACCACCGCCCGCACCCCGCGCGGCGCGTCCAGCTCGACCGCGTCGTACCAGGCCCGGCCGTCGATGCAGGACATGATCAGGTCCGCGATGTCCACCTCGTCGGCGACCAGCTTGGCCGTGCCGGCGTCGAAGCGGGTCACCTCCATCAGGTTCTCCACCAGGTCGGACAGCCGGCGGGTCTCGCTGACCACCAGCCGCACCGCCGGCTCGATCATCGGGTCCAGCGACTCCGCCTCGTCCTCCAGGATGTCCGTCACGGCGGTCATCGCGGTCAGCGGGGTGCGCAGCTCGTGCGACATGTCGGCGACGAACCGCCGGCTCTGCGCCTCCCGCGCGCTCAGCTCCTCCACCTGCTCGTGCAGCGACTCCGCGGTCCGGTTGAAGGTCCGGGCCAGATCGGCGAGTTCGTCCGAGCCGTCGACCTCCAGCCGGGTGTCCAGATGGCCCTCGCCGAGCCGCCGGGCCGCGTCGCCGAGCCGGCGCACCGGCCGCAGCACCGTCGCCGAGGCCGCCTGCGCGAGCAGCGCCGAGCCGATCAGCGCCAGCAGCGTGGCGATGGCCAGCGACCATCCGAGCGTATTGAGGTCGGCCCGCTCGTTCTCCAGCGACTTGAACATGTACGCGGTCGGGCCGGTCGGCACCACCTTGGTGCCGCCGATCACGAACGGCCGGCCGTCGAGGTTCTGCCGCTGCCAGTACAGGTGGTACGTGTACGGGTTGGAGTCGGTGATCTCGCGAGGCTTTCCGACCGCGGTCTGCAGCGCCGTCGGCACATTGGCGAGCGTGTACTGCGAGGGGCTGGAGGAGGCGATGCAGTCCGGCAGGGCCGGGTCCGCGACCACCACGTCGTAGCTGAGCCCGGAGCTCGCGACGATGTTCGCCAGCGTGTTCAGGTCCTCGCAGGTGGCGTTCAGCGGCAGGTTCGACACATTGCGGGTGAGCGAGACCCGGAAGTCGTTGAGCGCGGTGTCCTGCGCGCGCTTGAGCACCGCGTCGCGGTTGAGCCAGTACGCGATGCCGGAGGCCGAGACGGCGGTGAGCAGCGCGACCGCGGCGAACACCGCGATCAGCCGCACGCGCAGCGAGCGCAGCCGTCGCCACGGGCCGGAGGAGAACCGGGCCGTCGTCTGATGGTTGGTCACGGGAGCCTGTCGTTGCGGAAGGTCAGTGCGCGCGGCGGGATATCGCCCGCGCCGGACGGGGAGCGGCGGTCACGCGGGAGGGTCCAGCCGGTAGCCGACGCCGCGCACCGTGCGGATCAGCGTCGGGGCCGAGGGCACGTCCTCGACCTTGGCCCGCAGCCGCTGGACGCAGGCGTCCACCAGCCGGGAGTCGCCCAGGTAGTCGTGCTCCCAGACCAGCCGCAGCAGCTGCTGGCGCGACAGCGCCTGCCCGGGCCGCCGGCTGAGCTCCAGCAGCAGCCGCAGCTCGGTCGGGGTGAGCTGGAGGTCCGCGCCGTCCTTGGTGACGGTCATCGCCGCCCGGTCGATCACCACGCTGCCGTAGACCGAGGAGTCCGAGTTCTCCCGCTCGCCGCGCCGCAGCACGGCCCGGATCCGGGCGTCCAGCACGCGCGGCTGCACCGGCTTGACCACGTAGTCGTCCGCACCCGACTCCAGGCCCACCACGACGTCGATGTCGTCGGAGCGGGCGGTCAGCAGGATGATCGGCAGCTGGTCGGTGCGGCGGATCCGGCGGCACACCTCGAAGCCGTCGATGCCGGGCAGCATGACGTCCAGCACGATGAGGTCCGGCCGCTGCTCCTTGAAGAGCCGCAGACCGTCCTCGCCGGAGGCGGCGGTGGCCACGCGGTGGCCCTGGCGGGTGAGGGCGAGTTCGAGGCCGGTGCGGATGGCGTCGTCGTCCTCGATCAGAAGGAGGAAAGGCACGGCCTCATTCTGGCTCACCCGGAGCGGGTAATCACCCCCCATCGACCGTCCCGGCCCCGGGCACCGCCCGCGCGGGCGGTGCCCGGGAACCGGAACGCCCGTGACCGGCGTCCGTCAACAACGGGAGCGTGTTCGGGACGAAAGGCCCGGCCCTGTGACAGCCCTGTGACAGTCGACGGACAGCGCCATCACAACCGGCGGGCAGGATTTTCGATGTCGCCGCAGGACAGCGGGCCAATCGGCCGGCCGAGGCGGCGTCAACGGAACTCGAACCGACCAAGGGGGCGCACGATGAACGCCACGCTTCAGACCCGGACCAACCCGGCTGTCCGCACCGCGCGTTCATCGGCCACCGCCTTCCTGACCCGGCCGGCGGCCGGGGCCGAGGAGAGCTCCGGTGCCGTGATCGCACGGGGGTGCGCGCACAGCACCGGTGGAAACACTGTCGTCCGCCGGGTGAGCGGCGGCGGCAGGACGGGGGAGCTGTACGGGATCGGCCACCGGGGGAACGCGGCCGACTCCGCCTCCACCTTGACGCTGCGGGGGGTCCTCCCCATCCGCGTCGAGGACAAGGACGCCCTGGGGGGGAACCGGGGCATCGGGGGGACCGGCCTGCGGAAGGCCGACTCGGGGGAGTCGGCCGGCCGCGAGGCCGCCGGTGCGACGCTGCTGCGGCTGAGCCCCGCGGCGGTGCCCGCCACCGGGGCACAGCGGACCGAGGTGCAGCGGGCCGAGGCGCAGCGGGACGGGGCGCAGGGGGAGCGCCCCGCCGTCGCCGAGGACCACGTCACCGAGTTCACCGCGTACGTGCGCGAGCGCCGCGCCTCCCTGTACGCCACCGCCTACCACCTGACCGGCGACCGCTACGAGGCCGAGGACCTGCTGCAGAGCGCGCTCTTCAGCACCTACCGCGCCTGGGGCCGGATCACCGACAAGGCCGCGGTCGGGGGCTACCTGCGCCGCACCATGACCAACCTGCACATCTCCGCCTGGCGGCGCCGCAAGGTCAACGAGTACCCGACCGAGGAGCTGCCGGAGACGGTCGGCGACACCGACGCGATGGGCGGCACCGAGCTGCGCGCCGTGCTCTGGCAGGCGCTGGCCAAGCTGCCGGAGAACCAGCGCACCATGCTGGTGCTGCGCTACTACGAGGGCAAGACCGACCCGGAGATCGCCGACGTGCTCGGCATCAGCGTCGGCACGGTCAAGAGCAGCATCTGGCGCGCGCTGCGCCGGCTGCGCGACGACGAGCAGCTGAACACCTCGGGTGACACCCTGCGGTCGTTCGGCGAGCTGGTCGCGTAGCGGAACCGAGGCGTTCCGGCCCACCGTGGGGGTGGGGCCGGACGGGACTCCCGTCGGGGGACGGGTAGCAGGACGGACGCGGTACGGGTGGCGCCGGCTCGGGGGAGCGGCGGCACCGGGAGGGGAACCACGGACGTCCGGGGAAGGCGGCGGGTCCGGTGCGGGGGAGACGCACCGGCCCGCCGTTCCGCGTTCCCGGCGGCGTTCCGCGTTCCCGGTGGCCGCGTCAGACCGCGGACAGCTCCCCGGCGGAGGCCGCCGCGCGGATCCGCCGTCCGGCCTCCGGCCCGGCGCACGGGTGGGCGCCCAGCGCGACCTGCCGCCCGACGATGTCCCGCTCGGCCCGCATCAGCCGCCAGCCGCGCCGCAGCAGCACCGGCAGCGACTTGCGGCCCTCGCGGACGTCCCGGCGCAGCCGCCACCAGGCGGTCGTCAGCGCGCCGTTGCGCAGGCACAGGGCGTCGCCGAGCAGCTCCCCGGCGGCGCAGTCGGCGGTGATCTCGGCGGCGAAGATGCCCTCGGCGACAAACGCGCCCGCCCCGTCGAGCTCCAGCACCCGGGTGGAGACGCGGCCGTTGTCCGGGATCGAGTACACCGGCACCTCGGCCCGGCCGGTGGTGCACAGCTCGCGGATGGCCTCGACGGCCTGCTCGCGGTGCCAGGCCAGCGGGGAGTCCCAGTCCACCGCGCCGTCGGGCAGCCGCGGCAGGCTCGGGTCGTCGCCGTCCTTGTAGAAGTCGTCGAGCTGGAGCACCGGCAGGCCGCTGCGTTCGGCGAGCGAGGACTTCCCCGATCCGGAGGGCCCGGAGAGCAGGACCACCCGGGCGCGGGCTATCGGCACAGGGTTCAGCGGGGAGTCACTCACGGGACACCAGTCTGACGCATCGGGGCCCGATGCCGAAACCGGTCGGATCCCCCGGATCCCGGGAGGAAGGATCCGGCAAGCCCCCCGGAAAAGTCGACGGACCCGCGCCAGGGGGGGAGAGGCGCGGGTCCGTCCTGTGACCGTCCGGGCCCTGGGGGGGAGAGGGCACGGGGGACGGCCAGTCTGTGGAGTTGTGTCACCAACTCGCGGCCACGGAGTGCAGCCGCTGCGGGGATCCGGAGGTCAGATCCCCATCGGGTGCCAGACCGTCTTGGTCTCCAGGAAGGAGAGTAGCCGGTCCGTTCCGGGAGCATTGGTCCAGTCCTGGGCGAACGGGTCCAGCTCCGGGCGGATCACCCTCTTCAGGGTATCTGCGGCAAGCGCTTCCAGCGCGCCCGCCGCGCCGGGACCGTCGGCGGCGATCGCGCCGGTGAGGTCCAGGGCGTTGACGTCCTGGTGCGAGGCCAGGGTCGGCGCGATGTCGGCGGTCCGGCCGGACAGCAGGTTGACCACGCCGCCCGGGACGTCCGAGGTGGCCAGCACCTCGCCCAGCGACAGCGCGGGCAGCGGGGCGTCGGCCGCGGCCGCCACCACCACGGTGTTGCCGGTGGCGATGGCCGGGGCGATCACCGACACCAGGCCGAGCAGCGAGTGCCCGTACCCGGCCTGCGGGGCGACGATCCCGACCACACCGGTCGGCTCCGGGGTGGAGAGGTTGAAGTAGGGGCCGGCGACCGGGTTGGCGCCGCCCGCGATCTGGGCCACCTTGTCGGTCCAGCCCGCGTACCAGACCCAGCGGTCGATCGCCGCGTCCACCAGGGCGGCGGCCTTCTTCGGGCCGATGCCCTCGGAGAGCGCCACCTCGGCGGCGAACTGCTCGCGCCGGCCCTGCAGCATCTCGGCGACCCGGTACAGCACCTGGCCGCGGTTGTACGCGGTGGTGCCGGCCCAGCCCTTGACCGCCGCGCGGGCGGCCACGACCGCGTCGCGGGCGTCCTTGCGGGTCCCGAGCGGGGCGTTGGCCAGCCACTCGCCCTTCGCGTCCGTCACCTCGTACACCCGCCCGCTCTCGGAGCGCGGGAACTTCCCGCCGACGTACAGCTTGTAGGTCTTGAGGACATCAAGACGGCTCACGACATCAGACATCGAGGTAGGCCTCCAGACCGTGCCGGCCACCCTCGCGGCCGTAACCCGACTCCTTGTAGCCGCCGAACGGCGACGTCGGGTCGAACTTGTTGAAGGTGTTGGCCCAGACCACGCCGGCCCGGAGCCTGTTCGCGGTCCAGAGGATGCGCGAGCCCTTCTCCGTCCAGATGCCGGCGGAGAGCCCGTAGGGGGTGTTGTTGGCCTTCTCGACCGCCTCGGCGGGGGTGCGGAAGGTCAGCACCGACAGCACCGGGCCGAAGATCTCCTCCTGGGCGATCCGGTGGGCCTGGCTGACGCCGGTGAACACGGTCGGGCGGAACCAGAAGCCGGCGCCCGGCAGCTCGCAGGCGGGCGACCAGCGCTCGGCGCCCTCGGCCTCGCCGGCGTCGGCCAGCGCGGTGATCCGGGCCAGCTGCTCGGCGGAGTTGATCGCGCCGATGTCGGTGTTCTTGTCCAGCGGGTCGCCGACCCGCAGGGTGCCCATCCGGTGCTTCAGCGCGGCCAGCAGCTCGTCCTGGACCGACTCCTGGACCAGCAGGCGCGAACCCGCGCAGCAGACGTGGCCCTGGTTGAAGAAGATGCCGTTGACGATGCCCTCGACGGCCTGGTCGATCGGCGCGTCGTCGAAGACGATGTTCGCGGCCTTGCCGCCCAGCTCCAGCGACAGCTTCTTGCGGGTGCCGGCCACCTGCTTGGCGATGGCCCGGCCGACCGGGGTGGAGCCGGTGAAGGCGACCTTGTTGACGTCCGGGTGCGCGGTGAGCGCGGCGCCGGTGCGGCCGTCGCCGGTGACGATGTTGACGACGCCCTTCGGCAGACCGGCCTGGCGGCAGATCTCGGCGAAGCGCAGCGCGGTCAGCGGGGTGGTCTCGGCCGGCTTCAGCACGACCGTGTTGCCGGTGGCCAGCGCCGGGGCGATCTTCCAGGCCAGCATCAGCAGCGGGAAGTTCCACGGGATGACCTGGCCGGCCACGCCCAGCGGCTTCGGGTTCGGGCCGAAGCCGGCGTAGTCCAGCTTGTCCGCCCAGCCCGCGTAGTAGAAGAAGTGCGCGGCGACCAGCGGCAGGTCGACGTCGCGGGTCTCGCGGATCGGCTTGCCGTTGTCGATCGACTCCAGCACCGCCAGTTCGCGGCTGCGCTCCTGGATGATCCGGGCGATCCGGAACAGGTACTTGGCGCGCTCGCTGCCGGGCAGCGCCGACCAGTCGGCGAAGGCCTTGCGGGCGGCGGCGACGGCGCGGTCGACGTCCTCCTCGGTGCCCCGGGCGAACTCGGCGAGCACCTGCTCGGTGGCCGGGTTGACCGTCTTCAGCGCCTCGCTGCCCGAGGAGTCGACGAACTCGCCGCCGATGAAGTGGCCGTAGGAGGCGGCGATGTCGCCGGCCGCGGCGGGCGACTCGGGCGCCGGGGCGTACGTGAAGAGGCCGCCCGCCGGCTTCTGGGCCGCGGGCTCCTCGGTGTTCTTCTTCTTGGCCATGGTGATCAGTCCACCGTCACGTAGTCGGGGCCGGAGTACCGTCCGGTGGTCAGCTTCTGGCGCTGCATCAGCAGGTCGTTGAGCAGGCTGGAGGCGCCGAAGCGGAACCAGTGCGGGGTCAGCCAGTCGTCGCCGAGGGTCTCGTTGACCATCACCAGGTACTTCATGGCGTCCTTGGTGGTGCGGATCCCGCCGGCGGGCTTCACGCCGACCTGCACGCCGGTGGCCGCGCGGAAGTCGCGGACCGCCTCCAGCATCAGCAGGGTGACCGGCGGGGTCGCGTTGACGGCGACCTTGCCGGTGGAGGTCTTGATGAAGTCGGCGCCGGCCAGCATCGCCAGCCAGGAGACCCGGCGCACGTTGTCGTAGGTCTGCAGCTCGCCGGTCTCGAAGATCACCTTGAGGTGGGCGGCGCTGCCGTCGGGGCGGCGGCAGGCCTCCTTGACCGCGACGATCTCGTTGAAGACGTCCAGGTAGCGGCCGGAGAGGAAGGCCCCCCGGTCGATGACCATGTCGATCTCGTCGGCGCCCGCGGCGACCGCGTCGGCGGTGTCGGCGAGCTTGACCGGCAGCGCGACGCGTCCGGCCGGGAAGGCGGTGGCGACCGAGGCGACCTGGATGTCGGTGCCCCGCAGCGCCTCCTTCGCGGTGGCGACCATGTCCGGGTAGACGCAGATCGCGGCGACGCGGGGGGTGCCCGGGTCGGTCGGGTCGGGGTTCCTGCCCTTGGCGCACAGCGCGCGCACCTTGCCGACCGTGTCCGCGCCCTCCAGCGTGGTCAGGTCGATCATCGAGATGGCCAGGTCGATGGCGTACGCCTTGGCCGTGGTCTTGATCGAGCGGGTACCGAGAGTGGCGGCACGCGCCTCCAGGCCGACCTGGTCGACACCGGGCAGGCCGTGCAGGAAGCGGCGGAGCGAGGCCTCGGACGCAGCGACGTCCGCGAGACCGCTGCCCGCGACGCCTTGGGCGTTGGCTGCAAGAGTGGACATAGTCACCACACCAGCATATCTACGCGCGTAGTCAGCCGCTAGGCCCGGAGCGCATCGATGCCGGACCGAGACCTGCGGGTGTGATCGCCGCCCCTGTGGATACCCGGGGGGATGCGGCAGAATCGTCGACATGACCGATTCCGACGGCAGGCCCCACCAGGGCCCGGCCGGCTCCGATGGTGAGCCCGTGTACGCCGACCGCGTGTACCGCTCCGTTCCCGGCGTGATCTCAGGTGTGCTGCTGCTGGCCGTGGCGGGCTGGCTGATCGGGGACGCCGCCCTCAACGGCACCGGCAAGACGCCGTGGGTGTCGCTGGCCGCCGTCCCGGTCTTCGCCCTCCCCGTGATCGCGTACACGCTGCGCCCCGCCGTCCGCGCCAACGCGCGCCGGCTGGTGGTGCGCAACCCGCTGCGCACCATCACCGCCCCCTGGGCCTCGGTCGACGCGCTGCGCGCCGGGTACTCGGTGGAGCTGCTCGCCGACGGCCGGAAGTTCCAGGTGTGGGCGGTGCCGGTGTCGCTGCGCCAGCGCAAGCGCGCGGCCCGCGCCCAGGACCGGGCCGGCCGGCCGCAGCACGCCTCCCGGCTCGGCCTGATGTTCGGCCAGGGCGGCGCCCCGTCCGGCCCCGGCGTGCAGGGCTCGTCGGACCCCACCCGGGCCTGGTCCGACCAGGTGGTCGGCATCCTCCAGGAGATGGCCGAGCGCAACGCCTCCCACCCCGACGCCACCGGGCCGGTCGAGGTCCGCTGGTGCTGGTGGATCATCGCCCCGACCCTGGCCGGGCTGGCCGCGCTGATCACGGTGATCGCGGTCTGAGCCGCCCGGACACGACGGAACGCACGGAAGGGCCCGCCGGGAACGGCGGGCCCTTCCGTGTGCCGGGGCGGCGTCCGGAGTCAGCCGACGGCCCGGACGTAGACGTCGGCGGCGCCAGCGAACCCGGTGTCCAGGTCCAGGGCGAAGATTCGCCGCTCCGGCCCGCCCGGGGGCTCGGGCAGCAAGGCGCCCTGCGCTGGCTCCTCGCCGGGCAGGGCTGCCGCGAGGTCCGGCGGCAGCGGCGCCGGGGCACCGGGCGCCGGCAGGTCGTAGACGCGGACGAAGTCGTCGAGGTTGCTGTCCGGCCCGCCGCCGAGCCGGTAGTGCAGGTACGCCACCCGGGGCCCGCCGGGCGGACCGGCCAGCACGGCGGCCTCGGGCACGTAATACCGGCCCTTGCCGGGGTGCTGGCGGTGGTGGAGGCCTGCCAGCCGCTGGGCGCGGTCGGTGTCGCTCTCACGCAGGTCGGTCATCCGCGCCCCCTGCTCCACCGTCCACCCCGCCGCCGCGGCGAGCACCGCGCACAGCACCAGCAGGCCGCCGGCCGGCCGGCGGCCCTTGGGCCGGGCTCCGCTCATCCTGGTTCCCCCTTCACTGGCCGAATCCCATCACAGCGGGGGACCTTCCGCAGCGGGATCGATCGAGTGCCTCCCGGGCGGGCCGGGAGGCACTCGATCGCCGAGGCTGACCCGCCGGAACAACGGCCGGGTGGCTGCACTGCCTGGGACTGGTCCCTGGACCGAGGAGCCCGCGCAGGTGGCGGGTCGGCATCACACCTCGAGGAGATCTGCTGCCGCTGTCAGGTGATGGCGGACGACTTTGATGGATCCGGGGTCCTTGGCCGGGTCGTTGATCCATCGGTGTGCCTGCTCGAGGAACCACTCGACCGCCCAGACCCGGTGCCAGCCCAGCGCCCACGCCTCCGGGGGCAACCCACCGCGGTGGGTGAGCGCGGTGCGGGGCCCTCCCGCGGCGATGTAGCCGTCGATGAGTCCGCGCAGGCGGGCCGGGTCGGGGGACCGCCTGATACTGAGGCCCTGCCAGGACGCGAGGTCCAGCAGGCCCGGCCCGGTGAAGGAGCGGGCGAAGTCCAGCAGATGCCGGCCCCGGGGTCCGATGTGCAGGCTGGACGGGTGGAACTCGGAGTGCACCCAGCCGAAGGGAGCGGTCATCGCCCCGGCAGCCTTCCTCTCCGCGGCGTGCGCGAGGGCGTACAGGATGCCGCCGAGGTCTTCGGTCCCTTCCGTCCAGCGGTCGGCGGCCTGCAAGCGTCGCAGGTGGCCCAGGGATTTGCCGGGCAGGGCCACCAGGGCGCTCTCCTCCAGCACCGGCAGTGACGGCGGCGGGGCGGCCGCGTGCAGGAACGCGGCGGCTGTCGAGGCCTCGTCGTCGGTGGCCTCGTGCCACGGGTCGCCGAGGTCTTCGAGCACCATCGCCAGCAGGCCGCCGCGCTGGGCCGAGCCGAGCACGCGGGGCACCGGGACGCCGGCCCGTGCGGCTGCCTGCAGGGTCCGGCCCTCGCCGGTGAACGGCTCGCACGCGTACTTCAGGACGGCGGTGGTGCCGTCGGGGAAGACCAGCCGTTCGACCCCTGACATGGACCAGACCCGTAGGGGAAGCCGGGCCGGCGTCCCGCGGCCGGTGTCGGCGATCTCGCACAGGAGGCCGCTGATCAGGTCCGCGTCCATGGGTGGGACGGTCATCTCCCGGCCGGCGAGCGGTCGTGTCGGTGATCGCGCCAGGCAAGCGCGGAGAGAGCCATGGACCGTGTCCACGACGCGGCTGGCGCCTGGGTGTGGACCTCCTGCCAGTAGTGGGCGTTGGCCTCGGCGAAGGCGAGGAGGACCCGGGGGTCCGCGGCTTCGAACGCCGGCAACCGGGACGCCCACTGCTCGGCCTGTTCAGGGGTGTGCCCGGCGTCGATCAGACGCACGGCCCAGACGGCCGGGTCGGCCCAGGCCGGGCCGCGGGTCGGCCAGGCCCAGTCGATGAGGTGGGCGGTGCGGTCGACCAGGACGTTGTGCGGGGCCATGTCGGTGTGCAGAAGCGCGTCCCCGGCGAACAGCTCCGGGGTGTCGCTGTATCCCGCGAACCGCTGGGTGAAGCTCAGCAGCGGGATGTCCGGGCAGGGGGTGCGGGCGAGTTCCGTCAACGCGTCGACGACCAGGGGCAGGTCGGGGCTGCCGGGAGCGTAGTCGGCGAGGTGCCCCTCGATCGCTTCGAAGCCGAGCAGGTCCCAGCCCCCGGCCTGCAGGTGCCAGAGCAGCCGGGGGGACGACTTCGGCAGGTGCGGGTTGACGGCGGCTTCGCGCAGTTGCGTCTTGACCTGCCGGTGGTCGACCGGGATGCCTTTGATGAACACCTCACCCGAGGCGGTCAGGGCTTTCACGGCGACACCGGAGTTCGCCCCGGTGGACGCATCGGCGGCGGTCAGGAAGGGACCGGTGTGCTCCTGCACGGCCGCACGGGCAGCGGGCGGAAGATGGTGCCAGGCGAGGCGGGTCATCGACACTGATGAACTCCAGAAAGGCTGCGGGTGGTGCCCCGGCCAAGGCCGGGGCACCACCGGACGTGCTAGTACGGCTGGGATTCACTCGACGAGCAGGAGCACATGACGACCTCCAGGACATCGTCCAGGTCGCCGACGAACACGACCTCCTCGTCCTCAAGGGGCCGCTCGGTGAGCGTAAGCGCTACAGGTACCGGCATGGGTTCACCTCCCTCCGTGCTGGCAGTAGGTGTTGAGCGGGGCCTTCGCCTCCTGGTAGAGCTTGGCCAGCGGCCGGCAGGTGAAGCAGGTGCCGGACAGCGCGCAGCCGGAGCATCCACCGGTGCGAAGCTGGAGGGAGTCGGCGACGGCGCCCAGTTGGCGCAGGCCGTCGACGCCGTCGGTGATCAGGTCGAACTGGGGGTCGCGGCCGACCTTGCAGATCGGGCGCCGCCGGGAGGTCGGCGGCGGGTCCTCCTCGACGAATACGGCGTCACGGACCAAGGCCTGCGTCAGACCTTGGAGGAGATGACCCGCAACATCTCCGAGCGTGGGTGGTGGCACAGCTACGCCAGTTTCCTGACCCTCACGTTCCAGGACTTTCTCGGTCTTGAGGGCGACGCGGAGCTGATGCGTTCATGGGAAACCCTCGTGCCCGGTCGGCTGCAGACCGAGGAGTACACGAGGCTCCTGCTTGCGGCCGGTCAGGGCATTGTGCACTCGACGCGCGAGCACCTGGAGTCCCGAGTCGCCGTCCGGATGGAACGCCAGCGCAAGCTCAACCGCCCACACGAGATCGTCCTCAGCGAGGCGGCGGTGCTCGGCCGCATCGGTGACGCGGGAGCGATGAAGCGCCAGATCGTTCACCTTCGCGAGCAGAGCGACCGTGACGACATCAACCTCCGCATCCTGCCGCTCAGCTGCGGACCCCACCTCGGACTCGACGGCGCGTTCACGATCTTCACGTTTCCGGACGGCGGACAGCTCGTCGGTCTCGAAGCCCTCCTCAACAGCTTCTACCTGGAGGACGAGGACTCGCTGCGGACCTACAACGCGGCCTTCGACCAGATCCGTGATCTTGCGCTGGACGAGAAGCAGTCCAAGGCATTCCTTGAACGCGCCGCCCACACGGCTTAGGTCCCGAACGCACCACCTAGGAAGGTAAGGACAACCGTGCCACGCTCCGCTCCGGTCGACTGGACCAGCAGCTCCTACACCGGCAACAGCGGCCAGTGCGTCCAGTGGCGCACTCCACCGGGCCTGCCTGCAGGCGAGGCGGTGGAGGTCCGCGATTCCAAGGACCCTGGCGGCCCCACGCTCACCGTGCCGACCGCGTCGTGGGCCGCCTTCGTGGAGTTGGCGAAGATCTTCGAGGTCTGAGGTTCCTGTCCTGCAGGAACGATGTCCTTCTCGCCCGGATGCCACGAGGTTGCATCGCACCAGCCCCTTGCAGTGCTCGGCCCCGCCGACCGGTCGGTCGGCGGGGCCGAGGCGTAGCAGGACCCAAGTGGGGGCGAGTCTCCTTGCCGTGTCGATGTTCTGGTCGGCCTGATCGGCTGCTTGTCGATCAGGCCGACCACCGATCGTCTTCCTGGTCCTGCCGATTCGCCGCTCCAGCACTCCGAGAGGGGGAGCGGCGAATCGGAGTGTGTCGTACGGGTGCTACGGGCGGACCGGGGCCGTCAGACGGTGATGCCGGCGGCCGCGGCCAGGTCGTGCTTGATCGTCGCGAGCAGTTCGGCGGCGCGGGTGCGGGCGCCCGCGAGGTCGGCGGCGGAGGCGACCGGGAGGACGACCTCCAGGTAGCACTTGAGCTTGGGCTCGGTGCCGGAGGGGCGGACCACGATCCGCGCCGAGCGGACGGCCTCGCCGGCCAGGTGGTAGCGCAGGCCGTCGGTGGGCGGCAGCTCGGCCGAGCCGGCGGCGAGGTCGTCGGCGCGGGTCACGGTGAGGCCGGCCAGCGCGGTGGGCGGCTGCTCGCGCAGGGTGCGCATGGCGTCGGCGATCAGGGAGAGGTCCTCGACCCGGACCGACAGCTGGTCGGTGGCGTGCAGGCCGTGCTCCAGCGCCAGGTCGTCGAGCAGGTCGCTCAGGGTGCGGCCGGACTGCTTGAGGGTGGCGGCGAGCTCGGCGACCAGCAGGGCGGCGGTGACGCCGTCCTTGTCGCGCACGCCCTGCGGGTCGACGCAGTAGCCGAGCGCCTCCTCGTAGCCGTAGCGCAGGCCCTCGGCGCGGGAGATCCACTTGAAGCCGGTGAGGGTCTCCGCGTAGCCGAGCCCGGCGGCCTCGGCGATCCGGCCGAGCAGGGTGGAGGAGACGATGGTGGTGGCGAAGGTGCCGGCGGCCTTCTTGGCGACCAGCGCGGCGCCGAGCAGCGCGCCGACCTCGTCGCCGCGCAGCATCCGCCAGCCGTTCGCGCCCTGCCCGCCGCCGGCGGCGTCGCCGTTGGCGGGGACGGCCACCGCGCAGCGGTCGGCGTCCGGGTCGTTGGCGATGACGATGTCCGGCCCGGCCGCGGCGGCGGTGCGGAAGGCGAGGTCCATCGCGCCCGGCTCCTCCGGGTTGGGGAAGGCGACGGTCGGGAAGTCCGGGTCCGGCTCGGCCTGCTCGGCGACCACGGTGGGCGCCGGGAAGCCGGCCCGGTCCATGGCGGCGAGGAAGGTGTCGCGGCCGACGCCGTGCATCGGGGTGTAGACGACGGCGAGGTCGCGGGCGCTGTGCGGGTCGACGATGGACGCGGCGCGGTCCAGGTAGGCCTCGACCACCGACTCGTCCACGGTCTCCCAGCCGCTCCCGGCGAGCGGGACCTCGGTGAGCGAGCCGATCGCGTCGATCCCGGCGGCGATGCCCGCGTCGGCCGGCGGCACGATCTGCGAGCCGTCGCCCAGGTAGACCTTGTAGCCGTTGTCCTGCGGCGGGTTGTGGCTGGCGGTGACGGTCACCCCGGCAGCCGCGCCGAGGTGGCGGACGGCGAAGGCGAGCACCGGGGTGGGCAGCGGGCGCGGGAACAGCGCGGCGCGCAGGCCGGCGCCGACGACCACGGCGGCGGTGTCGCGGGCGAAGTCGTAGGACTTGTGGCGGGCGTCGTAGCCGATCACCACGAGGTCGCCGAGCCCCTGCTGCTTGACGTAGGAGACCAGGCCGGCGGCGGCCCGGATCACCACGGCGCGGTTCATCCGCATCGGTCCGGCGCCGAGCTCGCCGCGCAGGCCGGCGGTGCCGAACTGGAGGCGGCCGGCGAAGCGCTCGGCCAGCTCGGCCCAGGCCAGCTTGGCCGTCGAATCGGCTTCGGGGCCCTCGGCGTCGGCGAGCAGCGCGGCGAGTTCCTCGCGGGTCTGCGGGTCCGGGTCCTCGGCGAGCCAGGTGCGGGCCCGGGCGAGGAGGTCGGTGGTGGTTGCCTGCGTCATGGCTGCAGCTCCATCGGGAAGTGCGTCGGTGGTCGGCCGGGGAGGGTGCCCCGGCCCGGGGCCGGTGGGACGGGCTCGGGGGAGACGGACGTGCGGAGACGGGCGCGGAGGGACGGGTCGGCGGGGGCGGCGGTGGTCGGGCGCGGTGCCCGGCCGGGACGGGACGAACCGTACGGCGCGGCGGCGGCCCGGGCGGGCCTCCGCCCGGACGGGGCGTGTCGGGCCGGGGTGTGTCCGGCCGGCGGACGCGGACGGGGCCCGCGGGCGGGCGTGATCACCCGATCACACCCGCCCCGGGCCCCGTCGCTCATGCCGTCCGTACGCGTTCCGGCGTCAGATCCGCTCCAGGACCTTGGCCAGCAGCGCGCCCATCCGCTCGGCGGAGGCCTTGCCGGCCTCCAGCACCTCGGCGTGGTTGAGCGGCTCGCCGGTCATGCCGGCGGCCAGGTTGGTGACCAGGGAGATGCCCAGCACCTCGGCGCCGGCCTCGCGGGCGGCGATGGCCTCCAGGGTGGTGGACATGCCGACCAGCTCGCCGCCGATCACCCGGGCCATGTTGA
This sequence comes from Kitasatospora sp. NPDC057965, assembly GCF_042887135.1. NCBI lineage: Bacteria > Bacillati > Actinomycetota > Actinomycetes > Kitasatosporales > Streptomycetaceae > Kitasatospora > Kitasatospora sp. NPDC057965. Next base: position 115,017 of record NZ_JBHVPZ010000012.1, on the reverse strand, counting down.
CCTCGGCCGGGGTCTCGTAGTGCGGGCCGCGGAACTGGACGTAGACCGCCTCGTCGAGGCTCGGGTCGACCTCGCGGCACAGCTCGCGCAGCCGCTTGGAGTAGAGGTCGGTGAGGTCGACGAAGTTGGCGCCGACGATCGGGGAGTCGGCGGTCAGGTTGATGTGGTCGCTGATCAGGACCGGCTGGCCGGGCACCCAGGTGGGGCGCAGGCCGCCGCAGCCGTTGGTCAGCACGATGATCCCGCAGCCGGCCGCGGCGGCGGTGCGCACGCCGTGGACGACGGTGGCGACGCCGTGGCCCTCGTAGTAGTGGTTGCGGCCGAGGAAGATCAGGGCGCGCTTCTCGCCGATCTTCACCGAGCGGATCGTGCCGGCGTGGCCGGCCACGGCGGGGGCGGGGAAGCCCGGGAGTTCGGTGACCGGGAACTCCGCCACGGTCTCGCCGAGGGCGTCGGCGGCCGGCACCCAGCCGGAGCCCATCACCAGGGCGACGTCGTGGCGCTCGGCACCGGTCAGCTCGCGCAGGCGCGCGGCGGCGGCCTGGGCGGCGGCGTAGGGGTCGGCGGAGACGACCGACTGAGGAGATGCGTTCACGTGTCCGAGGATAGACGGGAAACGGCTACGCGCGTAGAAGTTCCTGGTGCGACGTGCCGGATCGTTACCCGGATGGCCCGAACGCACAGCTCGGGGCGCGGGCCGGGCGCGGCGCCCCGGTCCGGGCCGTGGCGGCCGGGGCGGCGGCGCGGCGCCCGGTCACAGCCGCTTCGCGCTGCGCAGGCCCTTGGCGTACATCCCGTTGTCGTCCAGCCGGGCGGTGCCGCCCTTGTCGCCGAAGGTCGGGCCGTCCGCCTCCTCGCGGCTGGAGACGTAGCGGGGGTGGCCGTCGGTGTCCAGGCCCAGGTAGATGCCGGTGTGGTCGAGCCGGGCGCCGGTGCGGGCGTCGATCTCGAAGAACACCAGGTCGCCCGGGAGCAGCGGATCGGTCGAGGCCGGCCGCACAGTGGTGTCCGAGCCGGGTGCGGTGGTCAGCGGCAGCACCGGCACCCCCGGGCCCAGCCGGGCCAGGCCGTCGGCGGTGCGGGGCAGGCCGGGGCCGGACGCGTCCTTGGACAGCAGCGGGTAGCCGGACCGGTAGCCGTACACCATGCGGACGAAGCCGGAGCAGTCGAAGGCGCCGTAGCGGCTCCGGTCCGGGCGCTTGGTGACCTTGTCGGCGAAGGTGTACGGGACGCCGAGGTAGTCGAAGAAGTCGGTCTGCTCCAGGCGCAGGTCGTTGCCGGCCGAGCCGTCCGGGTTGAGCGGGCCGAACGAGGCGTCGCCCCGGAAGCGGACGCCCTTGCCGTCCTTGCCCTCCGGTGCGCCCGCCAGGTACTGGGTGGCGACGGCGAGCACGTCGTCCTCGGTGGAGCCGAGGTACTGGCCGAACCAGCCGCGGAACCAGGCCTCCTCCTGGGCCCCGGCCCGCCACGGCTGCGGCATCAGCCGCACCCAGCTGTCGCCGGTCAGCACGGCGGCCGTGGTGCCCGGTTCGGCGAAGGTGCGGCTGGGGCCGGTCAGTACGGCGGTGCGGGCGCCGTCCGTCAGGGTGGCGAGGACGCCGCCGCGCGCGTCGCGCACCACCGTCCGGTCGGGGCCGGTGAGCCGCTCGTAGCGCGGGCCGGTGGCCGCGGCGGCGGTGCCCGGGGCGGGCGAGGAGGGCGCGGCGGGCGCGGTGAGCAGCGGTGCGGTGCCGCCGACCGGGGCGGGCCCGCGCTCGCGCTCGCGCAGCTGGACGGTGAGGTAGCCGCCGGCGGCCAGCAGGGTGACGGCGAGGCCGCCGCTGAGCAGGGACTTCGGGGTGACGGGCATGGCGGTTCGGGTTCCTGGGGTTCGGGCGCCGGGGATCAGGTGCCGGGCAGGGCGCCGAGCAGCACGCCGGCGGTGAGCACCACGTAGGTGGCGAGGGTGACGGTCGTGGTCGCCATCAGGGTGGCCGCCCGGGGCTGGCGGACCAGCTGGTAGGCGATCAGGCCGGGGACGATGAAGCCCAGCGTCTGGTTGGCGTACAGGGTGGGCAGCTCGTGCTGGAGGACCAGCATCACGGTGGCCTGGAGCAGGACGCCGATCAGCACCACGGCGGCGAACAGCCGCTTGCCGTAGAGGATCACCAGCTTCTGGACCGCCCGGGTGGCCAGGTAGGTGAGCACGGTGACGCCGGCCACGACGGCGACCCGCTGGAGGTCCTCGACCAGGGTCAGGGCCAGCCAGCCCGGGGTGATCATGCCGCCGGGGGAGAGGTTGGTGGTCAGGTAGCAGACCAGCGAGAAGACCAGCCCGAGCGCGATGCCGAGGGCGGCGATCTCGGGGGTGAGCTCGGTGGGGATCACGGCCGGTCTCCGTAGCGGGGGTGAGGGGGGCGGTCGTACGGGTGGTGGGGGTCGGCCGGCTCGTACCAGGAGTCGGGCAGCGGTTCGGGGACGTACACCGGCTCGTACGCGGGCTGGTGGACGGGCTCGTACGCCGCCGGCTCGTACGCCGCCGGTTCGTACACCGGTTCGTACGCGGGTTGGTGGGCGGCTTCCCGGCCCCCGGCCTCCGGTTCGTCGTCCGGGGCGAGCCGGGCCAGCTCCTCCAGGAGCAGCTCGCCCTGACCGTGGATGTTGCCGATCGCCACCAGCGAGGAGTCGGGGCCGAGCGCGTCCAGCAGCTCGGCGGTCAGCCGCGCAGGGTCGCGCCGGTCGCCGCCGAGGTCGACCACCCGCCCGGACCAGTCGGCCGGGATCGCGTCCCGGGCGCTCCTGGTGGGGTGGCCGATCAGGAAGACCGTGTCCGGATCGAGGTCCGGCACGATCTGGCCCATCTGGCCGTTGCGTTCGACCCGGTCGGGGCGGCAGTTGACCACCACGTGCAGTGGGCGGTGGATCGCGCCCAGGCTCTCCAGCTGGCGGACGTTCATCAGCGTGGACTCGGGGTCGTTGGCGGCGAAGACGTTGGCGAAGCGCAGTCGCCTGCCGTCCGCCGTCCGGTACCGCTCGACGGAGAGCACGCCCGGGTCCGGCGGCGCCGCCCACATGCCGCGCAGCGCCGTCCGCCGGTCCACGCCGAGGAGTTCGGCGACGGCCAGCGCGATGGCCACGTTCTCCTTGAAGGTGAACCAGCTGAAGCCGCGCAGTTCCTCGTCGCTGACCGACTCCGGGTCGACCACGATCAGCTCGCAGTCCCGCTTGGCGGCCTCCTCGCGCAGGATGTGCGCGCGCTCCCGCTCGGCGGTGACGCAGACGCCCCCGACCGGCATCGAGCGCGACAGCGAGCGGGCGACGTCGTCCAGGGTGGGGCCCATCTCGGCGAGGTGGTCCTCACGGACGTTGCACAGCACGCCGATGGTGGAGCGGATCAGCTTGGTCTGGTTGACCTCCTGGAGCGCCGGCATGACGGCCATGCACTCGATCACCAGCGCGTGCGGCCGGTAGGTGGCGGCGCGGCGGACGATGCCGATCTGCTCGACCACGTTGGCGATGCCGAACTTGCGGTGGACCGGCTCCTCGGTGGCGTCCGGGTGGATGAACCGGGCCGCGGTGCCGGTGGTCTTGGCGACGGTGACCAGGCCGCCGCCGCGCAGCGCGCCCGCGCACAGCCGGGTGATCGAGCTCTTGCCGCGGATGCCGTTGACCAGCACCCGGGTGGGGATCTGGTCCAGGGCGGCGAAGTGCCGGCGCTGTTCGACGATGCCGGCCACCAGCAGGACGGCGCAGCACACCAGCAGCACGAGGTAGAGGAAGAGCACGGGTCCCTCTCAGAAGGCGGTGGCGGCGGTGGCGGGGTGCCCGGCGCGGTCGCGGTCGGCCCGTTCGCGGACGGCTCGTTCGCGGTCGGCGCGCTCCAGGTCCTGGCGGATCAGCTCCAGGCCGCGGGCGACGGCGCCGACCTCGTCGTGGTGGACGGGGTGGAGCACGGTGCGGCGGTCCCCGGCGGCCAGTGCCTCGGCGCTCGCGGCGAGCCGGCGCAGCGGCAGGCCGACGGCGACGAACAGCCAGCCGAGGCAGAGCGCGGCGGCGGTCAGGCCGAGCATGCCGGCCAGCACGGCGCGCCGGTCGGCCCGGTTCTGGTCGAGGTGCAGCCAGGACACCGGGTGGGCGGTGACGACGGACCAGCCGAGCCGGGCGACGGCGCCGCGGCCGCCGAGCGGGGCGGCGGCGAGCAGCACCGGGTCGCCGCCGGTACGCAGCACGTCGGCGGCGGCGTGCTTGGCCGCCGGGCCGCTCGTGCCGCTCGGGCCTGCCGTGCCGCCCGGGCCGGCGACGGTGTCCAGGACGGCCCGGGCGCGGCCCTCGGGGAGTTCGCCGAAGGAGGCGTAGGCCTCGTTGGCGGCGAGCACCCGGCGGCGGTCGTCGAGCAGCCAGACCCGGCCGAGGCCGGGCCGGTCGAGCAGGCCGCCGAGGAAGTCGGTGCGGAACTCGCCCACCAGGACCGGACCGGCGGGCGCCGCCCCGTCCACGGCGGCCTCGGTCGCGTCGACGGCGTCGACGGGCGTGGCGGGGGTGGCGAGCGGCGTCCGGGCCGCGATCCGGGGCTCCTTCCCGGAGCTGTTGAGCAGCAGCACCCCGCCCGGGCCGAGCGCCCCGGGACCGGTGCGGTGCGGCTCCTCGCCGGCCCGGGCGAGCACCTCGCCGCCGGAGCCGAGCACGTACAACGCGCGGTAGCGCTCGTGCTGGGCGAGGGCGGTGCGCAGCAGCGCCTGGGCGGTGCCGACCGAGGCGGTGGTGAGTTCGGGGGCGAGCGCGCGCAGATCGGCGTAGCCCTCGTTGAGGGCCTGGCGCAGTCGGTCGGCGGCGTTGTCGGTGCGGTCCCGCTGGCCGGCCACCACCTGGGTGGGCACCCGGACCTCGCCGCCGTCGCCGCCGAGCAGCAGCAGCGGGCCGGACCAGCCGAGCACGACGGCCGCGGCCAGGCCGAGCGGCAGCGCGACCCCCGGCCGGCGCCGCCGGGGCGCGGGGGCGGCCGGCGGGCGGGCGGGGTCGCGGAGCTGGAGCCGCAGCTCCTCCAGGGCGCGGCCGATCCGCCCGGCCTCGCCGCGCCGCGGGCCGCGGACCGGGCGGTCCAGCTCGCCGCGGGTGAGCCGGCGGGCGTCCAGGAAGAGCCGCAGCACCGGGCGCTGCAGGGTGCGGTGCAGGAACAGGGCCAGGAGCAGGGCGAGCGCCAGCAGGGCGCCGGCGGCGGCCAGGCCGAGGGCCGGGTGGCGCAGACCGGCGGCCTTGCCGTCGACGCCGCCGGTGGAGACGACGGTGAGCCCGAGCGCGGTGGCCGGGTCCTGCGGGTCGGCGCCGGCGACGGCGGCGTAGCCGGCCACCCGGCGCGCGCCCCGGGGGTCGGCGGCCCCGGCCAGGTTGCCGGAGACGGTTTCGCCCGGGGCGGGGGCGCGCTCGGCGACGCGTTCGGTGGCGCGGCCCCGGGCGGTGGCGACCAGCTGCCGGGCGGTCTCGTCGGGGAGGCCGGCGCCGGTGGTGTCGAGCACGGTGCCGGCGGTGTCGAGGACCTGGATGGTCTGGCCGTCGCGGGTGGCGAGGTTCGGCAGCCGCAGGTTGTCGGAGGCGACCAGCAGCGCCCGGCCGTCGTGCGCGGTGCTGACCAGCGCGAAGGTCAGCAACCGGGTGCCGGCGGCGGAGGGGACGAGCAGCGGCGCGGGCGCGGTGTCGGTGACCAGGCCGAGGTCGAGGCCGGCCAGCGGCACGGTCTCGCCGTGGGCGGCGAGCAGCCGGCCGGTGTCGGGGCGGACGATCACGGTGCCGCGCCACTTGCGGTACGCCCGGCCGAGCGCGGTGAGCACCTCGGCGGGCTCGGCGGGCGCCCGGTCGTAGCGGGCGGCGGAGCGCAGCAGGTCGGTGGTGTTCTCCCGCAGGCCCGCCCGCAGCGCCAGGGCGGTGTCCTCGGCGGCGTACTGGTGGGACTCGCGGATCGCCCGCGGGGTGTCGTCCACCCGCAGGCCGCCGACGGCCAGCGCGGTGATCGCGGCGACGGCGAGGAGCAGGACGAGCAGCAGGGCGATCGGCGGGCGGACGCCCCCGAGCAGCGGCATGTCGGCCCGGCGGCGGTAGCGGTGCTGTCGCGGCGGGGTGGGGGCCGTGCTCACGGGTGGGGCCTCGTCGGGGGAGTGCGGTCGGGTCCGGTGCGTCGGGCGGCAGTGCGCCACCCACCCCTGGAGCCCCACCGCGAACCGGGCTCGCCCGGCCGAAACCTCAAAAGCGTACGAAGCGGTTCCGTTGATCGTGTCTCGTAATGATGTCGGATGAAAGACGCTTCGATCACGATCTTTTTGATCATGGAGCGCCTGTTCTGCGGGGTATTTTCTCCTCCGTGGAGAACGTGGAAAAACGGGATGCGCGACGTGCGGTGCGATGGCCGGTCACGGTGCTGGTCGTCCTGGCGGCCCTCGCCGGCGGGCTGACCCTCGCCGCCCGGGGCTGGGCACGGGACCCGGCGGCCCCCGGCCCCACCCCCGCGGCCGGACCGCGTCCGGTGGACCTCGTCGAGCGGATCGACGCCTACACCGGCGCCTTCGCCGTCGGCGCCTACACCGCCCCGGACGCCGACCAGCGCCGGGCGGTCGCCGACGGGGTCGTCCGGACCCTCGACGGCAGGCCCGACGAGGCCGGCCGGCTGCTGGCCGGCGTCGGCTACCGGCTCACCGAGTTCACCGAGGCGGTCAGCGGCCGCCGCACCGCCGAGATCGCCGACGCCTCCGGCACAGACCCGCGCGGCTGGGGCCGGATCTACCTGGACCTCTCCACCCCGGCCGGCTGGTCCGCCCAGGTGCCGCACCCGGTCTCCGACAGCCGCACCGAGATCCTCGGCGCCGAACTCTTCCGGCAGGCACCCGGCGGCGTGCTCGTCCTCGCCGGCGCCCACCGGCGGGCCGGCGTCGACGGATCGGCGGACGTCGCCCACCGCGGCGACACCGTCTTCGCCGCGGTCGTCGAGGCGCTCACCGCCCGCGGCCTGCCCGGCCTCCAACTGCACGGCTTCGACGAGGGCAGCCTGCCCGGCACGGACGCCGTGGTCTCCAGCGGCGCCGGGACGGCCGGCGAGGCCGCCGAACGCACCGCGGCGGCCCTGGAGGCCGCCGGCCTGGTGGTCTGCCGGCCCTGGCGGCAGAAGTGCGGACAGCTCGCGGGCACCACCAACGTCGAGGGCCGCTTCGCCGCCGGCCTCGGCGTCACCTGGCTCCACGTCGAACTCGCCAACGCGCTGCGCACCGATCCGGCCCGCCGCGCGGAGGTCGTCGCGGCCCTGGCCGCCACGGCCGGGGCCTGGTAGACCGCTCTGCTCAGCAGGGGCGGCGGCGCAGGTCGAGCACGTAGTCGTCGGGGGCGCCGGCGCTCTCCGCCGCGTCCGCGATCAGGCCCAGGTAGCGGGCCGCGGGCAGGCCGCCCTCGTAGTCGTTCAGCACGTACGTCCAGACCGGCACATCGCCGTCCAGGGTCTGCGCCCGCAGCTTGATCTTGCGGTAGATGCCGAGCTGGACGCCCTCCCAGCGGTCCAGCCCCTCCTCGTCCATCGGCGCCACGTCGTACAGCGAGACGAAGACCTGGTCCTTCTCGTCCTCCACCACCGTGGCCAGCGATCCCTCCCAGCCGAGGTGTTCGCCGCCGAAGGTCAGCCGCCAGCCGGACAGCCACCCGGTGCCGCGCAGCGGCGAGTGCGGGGCGCGGCGGGTCATCTGCCGGGCATCGAGGTTCGTGGCATACGCGGCGTAAAGGGGCATGGGGGGAAGCCTACGTTCACCGACCGATCCGACAGAAGCCCCGACCCCGGCGTGGCAGTGCTCCCGGCGTGCGGGACAATGGTTGACGTGACTCGGATCGTGATCATCGGTGGCGGACCCGGCGGCTACGAGGCGGCGCTCGTCGCCTCCCAGCTCGGCGCGGAGGTGACCGTCGTCGACCGCGACGGCCTGGGCGGATCGGCGGTGCTGACGGACTGCGTGCCGTCGAAGACGCTGATCGCGACGGCGGAGGTGATGACGACCTTCGACAGCTCGTACGAGGAACTCGGCATCATCGTCGCCGACGACACCCCCCACATCGACAGCCCGGCCCGCGTGGTCGGCGTCGACCTGGGCAAGGTGAACCGGCGTGTGAAGCGCCTGGCCATCGCCCAGTCCCACGACATCACCCAGTCCGTCACCCGGGCCGGCGTCACCGTGCTGCGCGGCCGCGGCCGGCTCGGCCCGGGCGGGCAGGCCGTGGACGGCTCCCGCGAGGTGCTGGTGGACGCGCCCGACGGCAGCGTCCAGTCGCTGCGCGCCGACGCCGTGCTGATCGCCACCGGCGCCCACCCGCGCGAACTGCCCGACGCCCAGCCCGACGGCGAGCGGATCCTCACCTGGACCCAGGTCTACGACCTGGAGGAGCTGCCCCGCGAGCTGATCGTGGTCGGCTCCGGCGTCACCGGCGCCGAGTTCGCCGGCGCCTACCAGGCGCTGGGCTCCAAGGTGACCCTGGTCTCCTCGCGCGACCGGGTGCTGCCGGGCGAGGACCCGGACGCCGCCGAGGTGCTGGAGGAGGTCTTCCGCCGCCGCGGCATGAACGTGATGGGCCGCTCGCGCGCCGAGAGCGCCAAGCGGATCGGCGACACCGTCGAGGTCACCCTCTCCGACGGAACGGTGATCGAGGGCACCCACTGCCTGATGGCGGTCGGCTCCATCCCGAACACCGCCGACATGGGCCTGGAGGAGGCCGGGGTCAAGCTCAACGACTGGGGCCAGATCCAGGTCGACCGGGTCTCCCGCACCAGCGCCCCCGGCGTGTACGCGGCCGGCGACTGCACCGGCGTCTTCATGCTCGCCTCGGTGGCGGCCATGCAGGGCCGGATCGCCATGTACCACGCGCTCGGCGACGCGGTGCAGCCGCTGAACCTCAAGACCGTGGCCTCCAACGTCTTCACCGACCCCGAGATCGCCACCGTCGGCTACACCGCCGCCGACGTGGAGTGCGGCAAGATGGACGCGGTCGAGGTCAAGCTGCCGCTGCGCGGCAACCCGCGGGCCAAGATGCAGGGCATCCGCGACGGCTTCGTGAAGCTGTTCTGCCGCCCCGGCACCGGCATCGTGGTCGGCGGCGTGGTGGTCGCCCCGCGCGCCAGCGAGCTCATCCACTCGATCTCGCTGGCGGTGGACGCCAATCTGACGGTCGAACAGGTGGCCAGCGCGTTCACCGTCTACCCGTCGGTCTCCGGCTCCACCGCCGAGGCCGCCCGCCAGCTCCACATCCGCAAGCGCGAATCGGGCGAATCCTGAGCCCAGGGCGCTCAGTTGAGGGCGGTCGCCGTTCGGCGGCCGCCCTTCGCGCGTCCCCGGACGTCACTCGGACGGCGGGCGCAGTCCCGGATCACCGACGGCGCGCATTGTACGGTCACGCGCCGCTCGGCCGTGAGCAATTCCCGCTACTAGCAGCAAACGCCTGAAAGCAGACGGTCACGCAGGTTACCGTCGGTTCTGTGTTTGCAGCAGAACGTCGCCAGTTGATCCTCGAAATGGTGCGCGCCAACGGAGCGGTCTCGCTCCGGGAGTTGGCCCGCGTCGTCCAGACCTCCGAAGTCACCGTGCGCCGCGACGTACGGGCCCTGGAGGCAGAAGGGCTCCTCGACCGCCGGCACGGCGGCGCGGTGCTCCCCGGCGGCTTCAGCCGCGAACCCGGCTACCCGCAGAAGACCCACCTGTCCGCCGCCGAGAAGAGCGCCATCGCCGATCTCGCCGCCGGTCTGGTGGAGGAGGGAGACGCGGTGGTGGTCGGTGCGGGCACCACCACCCAGGAACTCGCCCGCCGCCTCGCCCGGGTGCCCGGGCTGACCGTGGTGACCAACTCGCTGCTGGTCGCCCAGGCGCTCGCGCACGCCAACCGGGTCGAGGTGGTGATGACCGGCGGCACCCTGCGCGGCTCCAACTACGCGCTGGTGGGCAGCGGCGCCGAACAGTCGCTGCAGGGGCTGAGGGTCGGCAAGGCCTTCATCTCCGGCAGCGGGCTGACGGCCGAACGCGGGCTGTCCACCGCGAACATGCTGTCCGCGAGCGTGGACCGGGCCATGGTGCTGGCGGCCGCCGAGGTGATCGTCCTCGCCGACCACACCAAGCTCGGCGCGGCCGGCATGTTCCAGACCGTCGCCACCGAGACCATCACCCGCCTGGTCACCGACGAGCACGCCACCGCCGACGACACCACCGCCCGCGAGCTCGACGCGCTCGCCGACTGCGGCGTGCAGATCGACCTCGCCCCGCTCGGCGCCCCGCCGTCCGGCGACGCCCCGGTGCACGGGACCGGCAGCGGCCCCGTCCACCAGACCCAGCCGGGTCCGATGGCCCGCCGCGCCGTCCCGCCGCCCCCCGGCGGCGGCGCCCCGCTGCCGGGCCAGCGCCGCCCCGGCGTGCACGGCCCCGGCGGACCGGCGGGCCCGGGCGGGCCGCTCCCGGCCAGACTCGCCGAACTCGGCCTCCAGCGCGGCCGCTGACCCCGCCACTCCCGCCACTCCCGCCGCATCGACGCCGGTACCTCAGTACCTCAGTACCCGAACCGACCTCAGTACCCGCACCACCGCCGGAAACACGACCGGTCCGCACACCCGAAGGTGTACGGACCGGCGGCGGAACACGCGGAAAGCGTCAGTCCTTGATCTCGCAGAGCGCCGCGCCGCTGGAGACGCTCGCCCCCACCTCGGCCTTGAGGCCGACGATCGTGCCCGCCTTGTGGGCGTTCAGCGGCTGCTCCATCTTCATCGCCTCCAGGACGACGATCAGCTCGCCCTCCGCGACGACCTGGCCCTCCTCGACGGCGACCTTGACGATGGTGCCCTGCATCGGCGACGCCAGCGTGTCACCGCTGACCGCCGAACCGGCCTTCTTCGCACCCACCCGGCGCTTGGCCTTCGCGGCCCCCGCACCGGCCGCCGGAGCGGTCGAGACGCCCAGCGAGGAGGGCAGCGAGACCTCGATCCGCTTGCCGCCGACCTCGACGACCACGGTCTCCCGGCCCTCGGCCTCCTCGCCGTCGCCGGCCGCACCGGCGAACGCGGGGATGGTGTTGTTGAACTCGGTCTCGATCCACCGGGTGAAGACCTTGAACGGCCCGTCACCGCCGTGCACCTCCGGCGCGAACGCCGGGTCGGTGACGACCGCCTGGTGGAACGGGATGGCCGTCGCCATGCCCTCGACCTTGAACTCCGCCAGCGCGCGCTTCGCCCGCTCCAGCGCCTGCTTGCGGTCGCGGCCGGAGACGATCAGCTTGGCCAGCAGCGAGTCCCAGGCCGGGCCGATCACCGAACCGGTCTCCACGCCCGAGTCCAGCCGGACACCCGGACCGGACGGCGGCGCGAACAGCGTCACCGTGCCCGGCGCGGGCAGGAAGTTGCGCCCCGGGTCCTCGCCGTTGATGCGGAACTCGAACGAGTGGCCGCGCACCTCCGGGTCGTCGTAGCCGAGCTCCTCGCCGTCCGCGATCCGGAACATCTCGCGGACCAGGTCGATCCCGGTGACCTCCTCGGTGACCGGGTGCTCCACCTGCAGACGGGTGTTGACCTCCAGGAAGGAGATCGTGCCGTCCAGCGCCACCAGGAACTCGCAGGTCCCGGCGCCCTCGTAGCCGGCCTCCTTGAGGATGGCCTTCGACGCGCGGTACAGCTCGGCGTTCTGCTCCGGGGTCAGGAACGGCGCGGGCGCCTCCTCGACCAGCTTCTGGTGCCGGCGCTGCAGCGAGCAGTCACGGGTCGAGACGACCACCACGTTGCCGTGCTTGTCGGCCAGGCACTGGGTCTCGACGTGCCGCGGGTTGTCCAGGTAGCGCTCGACGAAGCACTCGCCGCGCCCGAAGGCGGCGACCGCCTCGCGCACCGCGGACTCGTACAGCTCCGGGATCTCCTCCAGCGTGCGGGCGACCTTCAGGCCGCGGCCGCCGCCGCCGAACGCCGCCTTGATGGCGACCGGCAGGCCGTGCTCCCGGGCGAACGTGACGACCTCGTCGGCACCCGAGACCGGGTCCGGCGTGCCGGCGACCAGCGGGGCACCGGCGCGCTGCGCCACGTGCCGGGCGGTCACCTTGTCGCCGAGGTCGCGGATGGCCTGCGGCGGCGGGCCGATCCAGGTGAGGCCCGCGTCGATCACGGCCTGGGCGAAGTCGGCGTTCTCCGACAGGAAGCCGTAGCCGGGGTGGACGGCGTCCGCGCCCGAGTCGGCGGCGGCCTGGAGGACCTTGGCGATGTCCAGGTAGCTGGTGCCGGGGGTGTCGCCGCCCAGCGCGTAAGCCTCGTCGGCCGCGCGGACGTGCAGCGCATCCCGGTCCGGCTCGGCGTAGACGGCGACGCTGGCGATACCGGCGTCCGAGCAGGCACGGGCGACGCGGACGGCGATTTCCCCGCGGTTGGCGATGAGCACCTTGCGCACTGTGGCTCCCTTCTTGAACCTCGTTGAGTTTATGGATTCCTGGGCAGTACCGGCGAGTAGCCCCAGGTTGTGAACTATCCCACACGGAGGGTGATGCGCCCGGGCGGGCGGTGGGCGGCCCGACGGGAGTCCTCGCAGGTGGTCGCGGGTGCGGTGGTGGCGGCCCGGCGCTCGCGCTCGGTGACGGGGGCGGCGTGGCGCGGTGGTGGGCTTGGCCACACCCGGGCGCGGCGCGAGCCGGGCTCAAGCACGCGCGGCGGGCGCTGGGGCCGCTTCGGCGGGCGCGGCCGGTGCGGGCGCGCCCGGCGGGGTCGGCGCGCGCTCCAGGGCCCGGGCGGTGACGTCGGCGACCTGCTCGACGACGTCGGGGCCGTAGGCGGCCGGGTTGACCACCTTGAGCAGCAGCGCGAAGGTGCCGTCGGTGCCGTACCGGCGGGCCAGCCGGCGGTGGTGGGTCACCAGGTGGCGGACCCCGGCGTGGTTGGCGATGCCGGTCTGTCCGGAGACCAGGAAGATCGGGCGGCCGCCCCCGGGGGTGGCCAGCCGGGCCAGCAGGACGTACTCGCCGGCCTGCGGGTCGGCGGCGTAGGAGCGGCCGCCGACGGTGATGGTGTTGTCCAGGACGGCGTGGCTGCTGGAGATCGCCACTCCGGGCAGGCCCCAGGCCAGGTGGGCGGCCATCCGGTCGTTGGAGACCGGGCCGCCGAAGCAGAGCTCGGTCCTGGCGCCCAGGCCGCGCGGCGCGGCGTCGTGCGCGACCAGGTCGGCGTGCGCGCCGCACTCCTTCACCAGGGCGGCCAGCTCCATCAGCGCGTAGGCGTCGCGCCGGGTGACCGTCCGGGGGTGTGCGCCGGTGCCGATGCTGCGGTTGACCACGATCAGGCACTCGCTGCCGGCGGGCAGGCCGAGGAAAGCCCTGGCCCGTTCCAGCCTGCGTCTTCGGCGCAGGCTCTGGCCGAGCCAGCCGAGTGCGGCACTGATCGCGCTGGCCACCAGGCCCAGCAGCACGTTGAGCAGACCGTCGGTCATCCGGCTCGTTACCTCCCCCGTTGCTCCGGTGCGGCCGATGCCGCACCGGTGGCCCTCCTAGCCTGCATCAAACGGGCTCGTCGGAGGTGTGGTTGGCGACAATTGCGCCGGTGTTTGGCGCACCGGCGTCGGTCGGCCGGTCAGCTCCAGAGGTCGGTGATCCGGACGTCCAGCTCGGCGAGCAGGGTGCGCAGCAGCGGCAGCGAGAGTCCGATGACGTTGCCCGGGTCGCCGTCGACGCCCTCGATGAACGGCGCCGAGCGGCCGTCCAGGGTGAACGCTCCCGCCACGTGCAGCGGTTCGCCGGTGGCGATGTACGCGGCGACCTCGGCGTCGTCCGGGGTGCCGAAGCGCACGATGGTGGAGGCGGTGGCGGAGGAGGTCCGGCCGGTCGCGGTGTCGATCACGCAGTGGCCGGTGCGCAGCACGCCGGCCCGGCCGCGCATCGACTGCCAGCGGGCCAGTGCCTCGGCCTCGTCGGCGGGCTTGCCGAGGGCCAGGCCGTCCAGCTCCAGCACCGAGTCGCAGCCGACGACCAGCTCGCCGTCGGTGAGGCCGGTGGCGACGGCCGCGGCCTTGGCCTCGGCGAGCACCAGCGCGAGTTCGGCGGGGGTGGGGGCGGTGAGCGCGTCCTCGTCGACGCCGCTGACCACCACCCGCGGGTCGAGGCCCGCCTGGCGCAGCAGCCCGAGGCGGGCGGGGGAGGCGGAGGCGAGGACGAGGGTGCGGCGGTCGGTCATGCCCACCAGGGTAGAGGGAGGCCCGGAGCGGCCGTCCCGCGATCGTCAGATCATCAGGAGAACGACGATCAGCAGGGCGAGGACGGCGAGCACATGGCCGGCCCGGTGCAGCCTCTTCTGCATCCGGCGGGCTTCCGGGGAGGGCTCGTCGCGGGGGTCTGACCAGAGCATCGTTCCAGGGTGCTCCGGCGGGCGGGCGGGGCGCCTGAGTATCCGTACTCAGCTTTCGGGGGTTTCGGGGCAATCCGGGCTTTGCCGGGCCGGTGCCGCCGGCGTGCCGGACTTTGCAAAGTGGTGACTTTGCAAAGTCAGCGGGGATGCGGCAGGGAGCCGCTCCGCCCTTGTGCGGAGCGGCTCCGGGCGGGGGACGTGCACTTTGCAAAGTCACACTTTGCAAAGTGCATGCACACCCCGCCGTACACGCCGTACACGCCGTACGTGCCGTCCGCGCCCGGCCGGGTTAGCCGGCCCAGCCGGAGGTGCGCCAGGCGTTGACGCCCGGTCGCGGGGTGGCGCGCATCCGGCGCGCGCGGTCGTTCCAGGCGGAGTCCGGGCCGGCGCCCGCGCGGCGGGCGGCCTCGGCGGCGGCCTGCGCGGCGGCGGCCCGGGCCTGGACCACCGCCAGGACGGTGGCCAGCTCCTCGGGGGTCGGCTGCCCGTGCAGCACATGGATCGGGGCCATGGTCAATCCTCTCGCGGTGCTCCTGCTTCCGGCGTGCTCCCGGCGTGCTCCCGGCGACTACAGAGGGATGTTGCCGTGCTTCTTCGGCGGCAGCACCTCGCGCTTGCCGCGCAGCGCCCGCAGCCCGCGCACGATGTGCCGGCGGGTCTCGCTCGGCGCGATGACCGCGTCCACGTAGCCGCGCTCGGCGGCCAGGTACGGGTTGAGCAGGGTGTCCTCGTAGGAGGTGATCAGCTCGGCCCGCTTCTCCTCGGCGGTCCCGGCCGCCTCGGCCTCGGCGATCTCCCGCCGGTGCAGGATGTTGACCGCGCCCTGCGCGCCCATCACGGCGATCTGCGCGGTCGGCCAGGCCAGGTTGAGGTCGGCGCCCAGGTGCTTGGAGCCCATGACGTCGTACGCGCCGCCGAAGGCCTTGCGGGTGATCACGGTGATCAGCGGCACGGTCGCCTCGGCGTAGGCGTAGATCAGCTTGGCGCCGCGCCGGATGATGCCGTCCCACTCCTGCTCGGTGCCGGGCAGGAAGCCGGGCACGTCGACGAAGGTGATCACCGGGATGTTGAACGAGTCGCAGGTGCGGATGAACCGCGCGGCCTTCTCGCTGGCGGCGATGTCCAGGCAGCCCGCCAGGTTCATCGGCTGGTTGCCGACGACGCCGACCGGGTGGCCCTCGACCCGGCCGAAGCCGGTGACGATGTTGCCCGCGTACAGCGGCTGGGTCTCCAGGAACTCGCCGTCGTCGAGCACGTGCTCGATCACCTGGTGGATGTCGTACGGCTGGTTCGCCGAGTCCGGCACCAGGGTGTCGAGTTGGAGGTCCTCGTCGGTGACCGACAGGTCCGCCTCCTCCGGGAAGGACGGCGGGTCGGAGAGGTTGTTGGAGGGCAGGTACGAGAGCAGGCTCTTGACGTACTCGACGGCCTCCTTCTCGTCCGCGGCCAGGTAGTGCGCGTTGCCGGACTTGGTGTTGTGGGTGCGCGCGCCGCCCAGCTCCTCCATGCCGACGTCCTCGCCGGTGACGGTCTTGATCACGTCGGGCCCGGTGATGAACATGTGCGAGGTCCGGTCGGCCATCACCACGAAGTCGGTGATCGCGGGGGAGTAGACCGCGCCGCCCGCGCAGGGGCCCATGATCAGCGAGATCTGCGGGATCACCCCGGAGGCGTGCACATTGCGGCGGAAGATCTCGCCGTACAGGCCGAGCGAGACCACGCCCTCCTGGATCCGGGCGCCGCCGGAGTCGTTGATGCCGATGACCGGGCAGCCGGTCTTCAGCGCGAAGTCCATGACCTTGACGATCTTCTCGCCGAACACCTCGCCCAGTGAGCCGCCGAAGACGGTGAAGTCCTGGGCGAACACGGCGACCTGACGGCCGTCGACGGTCCCGTAGCCGGTGACCACGCCGTCGCCGTAGGGCCGGTTCTTCTCCTGGCCGAAGTTGGTCGAGCGGTGCCGGGCGAACTCGTCGAACTCGACGAAGGAGTCCTCGTCCAGCAGCTCCGCGACCCGCTCGCGGGCCGTCAGCTTGCCCTTGGCGTGCTGCTTCTCCACCGCCTTGGCGGAGCCGGAGTGCACCGCCTCGTCGATCCTGCGCCGGAGGTCGGCGAGCTTGCCGGCGGTGGTGTGCGGGTCGTACGGCGCCTCGGTCATTCCGGTGGCTCTCCCTGATCCTGGGCCGCGACCTGCTTTCGGGGGCGCGCGGGCCGGGTGGGGGCCGGCGCGGACGAGGGGTGCAGGGCGGCACAACGAACTACCGTTGGGTAGCGTAGCCAGCGCGGAGGGCCGGCGTAACGTCCGGCCGTTATGGCCAGCGACACACTGTGGTTGACGCCGGTTCTGGGGGACGATGGGGCGGTCTACGGCCGGGGGGCCGCGATCCGCGACACGTCCTAGGGTGAACCGCATGACCTCCGACACGCCCCGCCGCAGTGGACTGCGCGGTCTCGGCCACGCCGGGCCGTCGCCGTGGACCGATCTGGACCGCCCGCCGCTGGACGCCGCCGCGCTGCGCCGGGACCTGCTGCGCCCCGGCGGCCTCTGGACCTCGATCGACGTCGTCGAGGAGACCGGCTCCACCAACACCGACCTCGCCGCCCGCGCCCGCGAGGGCGCCCCGCAGGGCGCGGTGCTGGTCGCCGAGGCCCAGAACTCCGGCCGCGGCCGGCTCGAACGGCAGTGGAGCGCCCCCGCCCGCTCCGGTCTCTTCCTCTCCGTCCTGCTTCGCCCGGACGGAGTACCCGTCGAACGGTACGGCTGGCTGCCGATCCTGGTCGGCGTCGCGGCCGCGAGCACCCTGAGCCGGGTCGCCGAGGTCGAGGTCGGCCTGAAGTGGCCCAACGACCTGCAGGTGGAGATCGACGGCGCGGAGCGCAAGCTCGGCGGCATCCTCACCGAGCTGGGCGGCGGCGCGGTGGTCGCCGGCCTCGGCCTCAACGTCTCGCTGCGCGCCGCCGAACTGCCCGTCCCCACCGCAGCCTCGCTCGCCCTGGCCGGCGCCGCCGTCACCGACCGGTCCACCCTGCTGCGCGCCCTGCTGCGCGAGTTCGCCGAGCTGTACGGCGAGTGGACGGCCGCCGCCGGCGACCCGCACAGCAGCGGCCTGCTGCGCGCCTACGCGACCCGGTGCACCACGCTGGGGCGGCCGGTGAAGGTGCTGCTGCCCGGTGACCGCGAACTGCGCGGCGAGGCGGTCGCGGTGGACGGGGACGGCCGGCTGGTGATCCGTACCCCGGACGGCGGCCGGCAGGCGGTCGGCGCGGGGGACGTCGTCCACGTGCGCCCGGAGCCGCGCGCCGCCGAGTAGCCGCGCGCCGGGCGTGCCGGGCAGCGGGTCGGCGCCGGGCGGGGGCCCGCGCCGCGCGGGGCCGGTGCCGTGCGCCGGGTGGGCGCCCCGTGCGTCCCCTTACCTCCCCTTGACCCGGGCGGATGCCCCGGATCGCGCGATTCCGTGCGAACATTCCACCTGGCAGCAGTGTGAGGCGCGCCACTGCCCGCCGGGTGGCGGGCGCGCCGGACACGCAGGACACGAGGCGAGTGCGGCGACCGCACGGGGACGGACCGGTGGCAGAGGACGGCAGCAACGGCGGCGGCAACGGCGCCGGCGGCAACGGCGGCCCGGCGGGCTCCGACGACCAGACCGTCGCCCTCGACCTCGAACGCCTGATCCTGGACGCGCCGCGCCGCTACACCCCGTACCAGGCCGCTCGCGCCGCCGACGTCCCGATGGAGCTGGCCACCCGCTTCTGGCGGGCGATGGGCTTCCCGGACATCGGGCAGTCCAGGGCGCTGACCGACGGTGACGTGATCGCGCTGCGCCGGCTGGCCGGCCTGGTCGAGTCGGGCCTGCTGAGCGAGTCGATGGCGATCCAGGTGGCCCGTTCCACCGGCCAGACCACCGCCCGGCTGGCCGGCTGGCAGATGGACACCTTCCTGGAGAACCTCACCCAGTCCGTCGAACCCGGCCTGACCCGTGCCGACGTCGCGTACCCGCTGGTCGAGCTGCTGCTGCCGGAGCTGGAGCAGTTCCTGGTGTACGTCTGGCGGCGGCAGCTGGCCGCCGTCACCGGCCGGGTGGTGCAGGCCGCCGAGGACAACGAGATCACCAGCGGCAGGCTCGCCGTCTGCTTCGCCGACCTGGTCGGCTTCACCCGGCTGTCGCGGCGGCTGGAGGAGGAGGAGCTCGGCGAGCTGGTCGAGACCTTCGAGAACACCTGCTCCGACCTCATCGCCGGCCAGGGCGGCCGGGTGATCAAGACGCTCGGCGACGAGATCCTCTTCGTCTCCGAGGACCCGGTGACCGCCGCCGGGATCGCGCTGGGCCTCATCGAGGCGCTGGCCGAGGACGACACCATCCCCGCGCTGCGGGTCGGCATGGCCTTCGGCACGGTCACCTCGCGGATGGGCGACGTGTTCGGTACGACGGTCAACCTGGCCAGCCGGCTCACCTCGATCGCGCCCAAGGACGCGGTGCTGATCGACGGCGAGTTCGCGGCCGCGCTGGAGCAGAACGGCAGCGTCGCACCGCCCGACGCGGACGGGCCGGGGCTGGCCGAGGCGCTGTCGGCGGCGGCCGGGCTGCCGCCGGCGGGACCGTCGGCCCCGGGGCCGGAGGCCGCCCACCGGTTCAACCTGCAGCCGATGTGGCGCCGGCCGGTGCGCGGGCTCGGGCTGGTCGAGCCGTGGCTGCTCTCCCGGCGGGTGCGCCCCGAGTAGCCGCGCGCCGCCCGGATGCGCGCCGCCCGGACGCGCGGCGACAGCACCGCGGCGACCCTGCGACAGCACCGCGGCGGACCGCGGTGGACCACGACTGCGCGGCGGCACACCACGACACGCCCGAGGGCGGACTGCCGTGCGGTCGTGCGGGTGCGAAGTCGAAAACGGGGCATAACCGAACGAATCCGCCATAGTCTTGGTGCAGGCGCCCCGGTGCGACCGGCCGCGGTGGCGGTGCCGTCGGACGGGTAGGAGCGGGTCGGGGCGCGGGCACGCGCGTCGCACGCGGGACGGGCGGCGTCCGGACGGACCACCAGCAGGACCGAGCACAGGGAGCGAGGCGAGCCGGTGAGCAGTGAGGCGATCATGACGGACCGCGACCGGGCCCAGCAGCCGCCCGTCGTCCCCGAGCCCGGGGCGGGGCAGGCCCCGGGGGACGGTCCGGCCACCGACGCGCGGCTGAAGGCCGTGGTCGAACTCGCCCAGGACATGGCCGGAGCGCTCACCCCGCTGGAGGCCGTCCGGGCCGCCGCCGCCCGGGCCACCGGGGCGCTCGGCGCGACGATGGCCGCCGTCTCGGTCTGGGACCGCGAGTCCGGCCGGCTGCGGGTCCTGGTCAACCACGGCGAACTCGCCCCGGGGGAGCAGGAGCTGCCGGAGGACGAGTCCTACCCGGTGGCCGACTTCCCCGAGATCGTCACGTACCTGGAGGAGCGCTGGACCACCGGCCGGCTGCCGCGCGCCTGGGTGCAGACCGCCGACAACAGCCAGCCGCACGCCGGGCACGCGCACCCGACCGCCGGCGCGTACTGCCAGGAGCGCGCCGCCGCGCTGCGCCGGCGCGGCCGGGCCTGCTGCGTGGTCGCGCCGATCGTGCTGCACGGGCAGGCCTGGGGCGAGCTCTACCTCGCCCGCACCGCGGGGATGCCCGCCTTCACCGACGCCGACGCCGACTACGCGACCCTGCTGGCCGCCCAGATCTCGGCCGGCCTGGCCCAGACCGAACGCCTCGCCGACCTGCGCCGGCTCGCCTTCTCCGACCCGCTCACCGGCCTCGCCAACCGGCGTGCGGTGGACGCCCGGCTGGAGAGCGCGCTGGCCGCGCACAACCGGGACAACACCGTGGTCTCGTTGGTGGTCTGCGACGTCAACGGCCTGAAGCGGGTCAACGACCAGCTCGGCCACGAGGTCGGCGACCGGCTGCTCGAACGGTTCGCCCACCAGCTGTCGCTGGCCGCAGCCAAGCTCCCCGGCAGCCTCGCCGCCCGGCTCGGCGGCGACGAGTTCTGCCTGCTCGTCGAGGGGCAGAAGGCGGACGAGGTGGTGGCCGTCGCCGAGGAGCTGTGCGCGCGGGCGCTGGCCCTGTCCGAGGGCGAGGGGGTGGCCTGCGGGGTCGCCTCCACCGGCGACTCGATCGGCCCCGTCACCACCCCCGACCGGCTGTTCCGGCTCGCCGACGCCGCCCAGTACCGGGCCAAGGCCGCCCGGGCCGCCCACCCGGTGGTGGCCGGGCGCAGCCACGGCCCCGGCTTCGCCCCCGACCCGACGGTGCTGCTCGCCGACGCCGCCGAGCCGCAGCACCGCGGCGACGGCCGGTTCCGCCCCGGCGGCCGGGCCGGGGCCGGGGACCGGCGGCGGTTCCGCGGCGCCGCGCACAGCGCCGACCCGGGGCAGTTGCTCACGGCGGTGCTCGCCGCGCTCGACCAGCAGGGCGCGGTGCGGGCCGTGCACCCGGCCGACACCATCGGCAAGCTCGCCATCGTGGCCGAGACCTCGGCCCGGCTGCTGGACGCGGTCGGCTGGTGGATCTCCTACGTGCCGCCCGGCTCGCAGCTGATGCGCACCGCCCGGCACGCCGTCTACCGGATGACCAGTGGGCCGAGCAGCACCCGGGCGGAGACCCAGCGGGCCCAGATCGAGGCCCCGGACGCGGTCTTCGACCTCCGCCACTACCCGATGACCCGCCGGGCCGTGCGCGGCGGCGCCTTCGCCCTGCGGGCGGGCGCGGCGGGCAACGATCCGGCCGAGGAGGCGATGCTGGTGGTCTCCGGCTACCGCGGCATGGTCGCCGCCGGCGGCCAGAACGCGGCGGGCGGCTGGCTCCTGGAACTCTTCGCCGACGACGCCACCCTCCCGCTCGGCCAGGTCGCCGCCGCCCTGCGCACCCTGGCCGCCGTCGCTCTGGCCGGCCCCGCCTCCCCACCGGAGGCCTGAGGCAGGGGCCCGCCCCCGGCACCGTCGCCGCGCATCCGCATCCCGCTCCCTCGTGCCGCCGTTGCCCCGGCCGGTCCCGCCCCCCGCCGGGTAGCCGCGCGGCGGGGGAGTGTGGCGCTTCGGTGACCGGTGTGTCCCGAGCCGGTCGCGGTCCGGTCGCGGGGGTGGGCGCGGCGGGGCGTGCGTGGGAGGGTTTCCGCGGTCGGCGGGCCGTCGGGGGCGCCGCCGGGTCGGATGTCGGGGGTTGGTTCCTGTGCGCGCTCGGTTGACGGGTCTGGTTCTCTCTGCGGTGCTCGCCTTCGGCGGCGCCGGATTGGCCGCCGCTCCGGCGGCCTCGGCGGCGCCGGTGGTGAGCACCGCGAGTACGGCGAGAACGGCGAGTACGGCAGGCACGACGAGCACGGTGGCGGGCGGCGGGGCCGTCCAGGAGGCCCGGAGCGGCGTGACGGCGGGCCGGCACGGCACCACCACCCAGCTGGCCAAGGACAAGGACAAGTCCAAGAAAAAGAAGAAGAAGGGCCTCGGCAGGTTCATCGGCCTGATCATCGGCGCCGTCGTGGTGCTGGTGGTGATCGTCGTGATCATCGCCGTGGTGCTGGTGCTGCGCCGCCGCAACCGGTCCTGACCGGCCCGCGGGCTCAGCCGCCGGAGGTGCCGAAGGCGCTCAGCAGGGCGGCCGCCACCTGGTCCGCGTAGTCGGCGTCGAGCGGGCCGAGGCCGTGCAGCCAGCGGTAGTACAGCGGGCCGTAGAGGAGTTCGAGGGCGAGGTCCAGGTCCGCGTCCGCCCGCAGCTGCCCGGCCTCCCGGGCGGCCCGCAGGCGGTCGCGGGTGACCTCCAGCAGCGGGTCCAGCAGCCGTTCGCGGTACTCGCGCAGCAGGTCGGGGTCGGTGAGGACCTCGGCGGCGAGGGCGCGTCCGGTCCGGTTGAACGCGGGGTCGGCGAGTTCGAGGACGGTGCCCCGCAGGAGGGTCCGCAGGTCCTCGGCGAGGTCGCCGGTGTCGGGGAGGGCGAGGCTGCCGGAGGCGTTCTCGTTGGCGGCGAGGAAGGAGTCGAAGACGACGGCGCCCTTGGACGGCCACCAGCGGTAGATGGTCTGCTTGCCGACGCCGGCGCGGGCGGCGATCTTCTCGATGGTGAGCTTGCCGAAGCCGATCTCGGCGACGAGCTCGCCGGCGGCGGTGAGGATCGCCGTGCGGCTCTGCTCGTTGCGACGGCTGGGGTCGGGGGCGTTCTGCTGTCTGGCCACGGCCGCCATCCTAACGAGTTGGCGAGACGGACCGTATTGTCTTGACACGGCTCCCCGGGCGGCGCATTCTTGTGGGACACCAGCGAGACGAACCGTCTCGTCTCATGACTTCCGAGGGGACCACCGAGATGACCCGCTCCGCCGCCCACATCGTCATGGCCTCCATCCCGGCCCACGGCCACGTCAACCCGAGCCTCGCCGTGATCGCCGAACTCGTCGCCCGGGGCCACCGGGTCAGCTACGTCAACGACCCGTCCTTCGCCGGGGCCGTCTCCGCCACCGGCGCCACGCTCGTCCCGTACCCGACGGCGCTGCCGCTCGACGGTGATCCCTCGGGCTGGCCGCAGGACCCGGTCGCCGTCCAGGACGTCTTCCTCGACGACGCCCTCGCGATGACCCCCGTCCTGCGGAAGCTCTTCGCCGAGGACCGGCCCGACCTGGTCCTCTACGACATCGGCGCCTACGCCGCGCGGGCGGTGGCCGAGGGCCACGGCGTGCCGGTGCTCCAGCTCTCGCCCACCATGGTCGGCTGGGAGGGCATCGAGCAGGACCTCGCCGGGGTCTACGAGGCGCTCCGCACCGGGCCCGGAGGCCCCGAGCACTACCGGCGGTTCGGCGACTGGCTGGCCGGGGCCGGCGCCGTCGTCCGGGACGTCGACCGGTTCAAGAACCGCCCGGAGCGCGCGCTCGCGCTGATCCCGCGCGCCCTGCAGCCCAACGCCGAGCGGGTCGACCCCGAGCGGATCACCTTCGTCGGCCAGTGCTTCGGAGACCGCTCGCACCAGGGCCACTGGCAGCGGCCGGCCGGCGCGGAGAAGGTGCTGCTGGTCTCGCTCGGCTCGGCGTTCACCGACCGGCCCGGCTTCTACCGGGAGTGCCTGGCGGCCTTCGGCGGCCTGCCCGGCTGGCACGTCGTGCTGCAGGTCGGCAGGCACACCGACCTCACCGCGCTCGGCGAGGTGCCGGCCGGCGTCGAGGTGCACCGCTGGGTGCCGCAGTTCGACGTGCTGGCGCAGGCGGACGCCTTCGTCACCCACGCCGGCACCGGTGGCGCGAGCGAGGGGCTGTACCACGGCGTGCCGATGATCGCGGTGCCGCAGGCCGTCGACCAGTTCGCCAACGCGGACTCGCTGGTGGCGCTCGGCGTGGCCCGGCGGCTGGACACCGAGGACGCGACGGCCGCCGCGCTGCGGGCCGCCCTGCTGGAGCTGACCGGCGACCCGGCGGTGGCCGCCCGCCTCGCCGCGCTGCGTGCCGAGGCCCGCGCCGAGGGCGGCACGACGCGCGCGGCGGACCTCGTCGAGGCGCAGCTGGGGTGAGGCGGAGCCGGGTGGGGTCCGGTCAGCCGATCCGGTCGGGGCGGGTGTAGACGTTGGCGCCCTCGCCGCGCAGGAAGCCGACCAGGGTGAGGCCCAGCTCCTCGGCGAGGTCCACGGCGAGCGAGGACGGCGCCGAGACCGCGGCCAGCAGCGGTACGCCGGCCAGCGCCGCCTTCTGGGTCAGCTCGAACGAGGCCCGGCCGCTGACCAGGAGCACGTGTCCGGTCAGCGGCAGCCGGCCCTCGCGCAGTGCCCAGCCGACCACCTTGTCCACCGCGTTGTGCCGCCCGACGTCCTCGCGGGCGCAGAGCAGCTCGCCGCTGCGGCCGTCGAACAGTCCGGCGGCGTGCAGGCCGCCGGTGGAGTCGAAGGTCCGCTGGGCGGCGCGCAGCCGGTCCGGCAGTCCGTACAGCAGCGCGGGCGGGACGGTCAGCGGGTCGTCGCCGACCGGGTGGCGGACATGGGTGCGCACGGCGTCCACGGTGTCCCGGCCGCACAGGCCGCAGGCGCTGGTGGTGAGCAGGTTGCGGTGCGCGGAGAGCGGCAGGGTGGCGGCGCCGCGCGGCGTCGCGTCCACCACGTTGTAGGTGTTGGCGCCGTTCTCGTCGGTGCCGGCGCAGTAGCGCAGCGCCGCGAGGTCCTCGGCGGTGCGGACGATGCCCTCGCCGACCAGGAAGCCCGCCACCAGGTCGAAGTCCTGGCCGGGGGTGCGCATGGTGACGGTGAGCGGTTCGCCGCCGAGCCGGATCTCCAGCGGTTCCTCGGCGGCCAGCGAGTCCGGCCGGAAGGTGCGGCCGTCCCCGCGCAGCCGGAGCACCCGCCGCCGTGCCGTCGCCCGCGTCATCGTCCCGCCTGCCTCTCCGTCCGCCGCGACCGGCGCCCCGCCGTCCGCCTCCCCACCCCCACAGCGTGCGTCACGGGGCGGGATATTCGAAAATCCTGATGACCGCCCGTACCGTGCTCGACTTTCCAATGCGCCAGGGTGGTTGTCATATCTTCATTCACCTGATGAGATGGTGTATATGGATATGCACAGTGCTGCGGCCCCCCACGCGCCGCTCGTCCAGGTCGGCAAGGCCGATGTCAGCGCCGAGGACGTGCTGGCCGTCGCCCGGGGGAACGCCCGGGTCGAGATCGGTCCCGACGCGCTCGCCGAGATGGCCGCCGCGCGCGCCCGGATCGACGCCCTGGCCGCCGAACCGCGCCCCGTCTACGGCGTCTCCACCGGCTTCGGCGCCCTCGCCGTCCGGCACATCAGCCCCGAGCTGCGCGCCCAGCTGCAGCGCTCGCTGGTGCGCTCGCACGCCGCGGGCATGGGCCCGGCGGTGGAGCGCGAGGTCGTCCGCGCGCTGATGTTCCTGCGCATGAAGACGCTCGCCAGCGGCCGCACCGGGGTGCGCCCCCTGGTCGCCGGGACCATGGCCGCGATCCTCAACGCCGGCATCACCCCGGTGGTCCGCGAGTTCGGCTCGCTCGGCTGCTCCGGCGACCTCGCACCGCTCTCGCACTGCGCGCTCGTCCTGATGGGCGAGGGCGTGGCGACCGGCCCCGACGGCGCCGAGAAGCCCGCCGGCGAACTGCTCGCCGCCGCCGGCATCGAGCCCGTCGAGCTGCTGGAGAAGGAGGGCCTCGCCCTCATCAACGGCACCGACGGCATGCTCGGCATGCTCGTCATGGCCATCGCCGACCTGCAGCGGCTGTTCACCACCGCCGACATCACCGCCGCGATGACCCTGGAGGCGCTGCTCGGCACCGACAAGGTGCTCGCCCCCGAGCTGCACGCCCCGATCCGCCCGCACCCCGGGCAGGCGCTGTCCGCCGCCAACATGCTCGCCGTGCTCAAGGGCTCCGGCCTCACCGGCCACCACCAGGACGACGCCCCGCGCGTCCAGGACGCCTACTCGATCCGCTGCGCCCCGCAGGTGGCCGGCGCCGGCCGGGACACCCTCGCGCACGCCCGGCTGGTCGCCTCCCGCGAGCTGGCCGCCTCGGTCGACAACCCGGTGGTGCTGCCGGACGGCCGCGTCGAGTCCAACGGCAACTTCCACGGCGCCCCGGTCGCCTACGTGCTGGACTTCCTCGCCATCGCCGCCGCCGACCTCGGCTCGATCTCCGAGCGCCGCACCGACCGGCTGCTCGACAAGGCCCGCTCGCACGGCCTGCCGGCCTTCCTGGCCGACGACCCGGGCGTGGACTCCGGTCTGATGATCGCCCAGTACACCCAGGCGGCGCTGGTCAGCGAGAACAAGCGGCTCGCGGTGCCGGCCTCGGTCGACTCGATCCCCTCCTCGGCCATGCAGGAGGACCACGTCTCGATGGGCTGGTCCGCCGCCCGCAAGCTGCGCCAGGCGGTGGAGAACCTCGGCCGCATCCTCGCCGTCGAACTCACCGCCGCCGCGCGGGCCCTGGAGATCCGCGGGCAGGCCGACGGCTCCGGCGGCACCCCGGCCCCGGCCACCACCGCCGCGATGGCCGCCGCCCGCGCCGCCGGGGTGGGCGGCGCCGGGCGCGACCGTTTCCTGTCGCCGGACCTGGAGGCCGCGGCCGCGCTGGTCGCCTCCGGCGAGCTGGTGCGGGCCGTCGAGCAGGTCACCGGGCCGCTGGCCTGACGGCGCCGGACGGCCGGACGGGCCGCGCGGAGCGGGTGGACCCCGGTGGAGCAGGTGGACCAGGTGGACCAGGTGGAGCGGGTGGGAGAGGTGACGGCGGCTCGGGAGCCCCGGCTACTCCCACTCGCTCCCCGCGTCCGCCGGCCGGCGCCTCTCCTCCGCGCGCTCGGCCAGCGCGGCCGAGACGTTGACGCCGACGATGCCGCTCCAGCAGACCAGCAGGCCCCAGAACCCGCCGGCGCCGGCGGCGATGCCGGACAGCGGGATGCCCAGCGCCATGGAGATGACCGGCAGCCGGATGCCCGAACGGCCGGAACGGCGCGGACGGGGCCCGTACCCCGGCGGGCCGTAGGAGCGGCCGGCCTCGGCCGGGCGGCCGTACCCGTCGGCCGGACCGAGCCGCTCGGCGACCCGGCGCTCCACCCGGGCGTCGAGCCGGGCGTCCAGCCGGGAGAGGAAGGAGTCGATGAGCTCCGACTCGTACTCCTTGCCGAGTTCCTTGCGGGCCTCCAGCGTGGCGTCCAGATCGCGCCGCAGGCTGTCCTGGCGAGTTTCCATGGACACCAGACTGGGCCCGAAGGGCCGGGCCGGTCCACCCGTTCGCCGCTATCTCGGGGCGGACTCAGGGGGATTTCAGGGTCACCCCGAGGCCGCGGGCGGCCCCTGCCCGGCCCGTGCCGGGCTCGTCCGAGGTCCGTGCCCGGTCACATTCCGGACGTCTCAGCCGGCGTCCCGTCGTACGAGACGTCTTTGCCAGCGGCCCGCCGCTGCTGCACAGTCATCCGAACAGCTCGCATCCGGAGGTACCGCCATGACCGCCACCGACGACGCCGGCACGGTCGGTCCCTCCGCCCGGCTGCTCCAGCTCTTCGAAGGCCACCGGCTCACCCCCACCCAGCGGCGGATCGCGCACTCGCTGGTGCGGCACGCCACCCAGGCGCCGTTCCTCTCCAGCGTCGAGGTCGCCGAACTCGCCGGCGTCAGCCAGCCGTCGGTGACCCGCTTCGCGGTGGCCCTCGGCTACGACGGCTACCCGGCGCTGCGCAAGCAGCTGCGCGAACTCGGCGCCGGCGAGCCCGCCGCCCCCGAGAGCCTGGCCGACGCGGTGCGCAACGAGCACCAGCAGGCCGTCCTCGCCGAGATCGAGCACCTGCGCCACCTCGCCGAACTGCTCGCCGACCCCGAGCCCATCACCCGCGCCGCCCGGCTGCTCGCGGCCTCCCGCCCGCTGCCGGTCCTCGGCCTGCGGGCCGCCTCGGCGCAGGCGCGGGGCTTCGCGTACTTCGCCGCCAAGGTGCACCCGGACATCCGGCTGCTCGACGAGGGCGGCAGCATGCTCGCCGACCGCCTCGAACAGGCCTCCGCGGCGGGCGCGAGCGTGCTGCTCTGCTTCGCCCTGCCGCGCTACCCGCGCGAGCTGATGGACGCCCTGGCGGTGGCCCGGGACTGCGGACTGACCGTCATCACCGTGGCCGACAGCGTCTTCGCGCCGGTCGCCAAGCTCTCCGACCTGATGCTGCCGGCCGCGGTCGGCACCGGCCTGGTCTTCGACACGGCCTGCGCGCCGATGATGCTCGGCCGGGTGCTGCTCCAGCGCATGTGCGACGAACTCCCGGGCGCCGAGGCGCGGTTGGAGTCCATCGAGCAGTCGGCGGCGGCCCGCGGACTGTTCCTGGAGTAGGACGCGGCCCGACGCGGCGCCGTATCCGCAGGTTGGCGACCCGTCCGGGGCGGGCATCACTCCGTCAGGGGGTGCCGCCATGCGTGTGATCCACGAGATGAAGTTCGTCGGCCGGCTCGCCTCCGGAGCCGACGAGTGGTCCTGCCCGACCTGCGGACGCCGTGTCACCCTGCGCCGTCTGCCCGACCCCGAACTCACCGTCCTCGACCCGGGCGACGAGACCGTCGTCCACGTCGGGGTGATCGAACCCGACGCCCGTGCCGCCGCGGCCGCCGAACGGTACGGCCTCGGCCCCGTCCAGGAGATCCCCCGCCCACCCCGCAACCCCGTGCCCCCCGGCACCCCGGCGGCCGTCGTCCCCGACGACGCCGACCGCCGCTGGCTGGAGGAGATCGGCATCCACTGGGGCGACGACGCGGCCGCGTGACCGGTGCGTGCCGCCGCGCGAACGCGGCAGGACCCCGCCGCGGAGTGCGGCGGGGTCCTGCCGGTGCGGCCGGTGGAGCCTCAGGAGAGGCGCGTGGCGGCGGGGACGCCGAACTCGAACCGCTGGTTGGCGCCGCCGTTGCAGTCCCACAGGACGAACCGGGTGCCGTTGGCGGTGTTGCCGTTGGGGAGGTCGAGGCAACGGCCGGACTGCGGGTTGAACACCGTGCCGTCCGCCTGCGGCAGCCAGACCTGGTTACCGCCGCCGTTGCACGTCCAGAGCGCGGTCGCGGTGCCGTTGCCGGTGCCGTTCCCGCGGGCGTCGAGGCACAGGTAGCCCGACTTGAGGCTTCCGTCCTTCGCGTCACTGGTGAAGGACTGGCCCCTGGCCGCCCCGCAGTTCTCGACCTGGACCGGCGAGCCGACCTCGCCGTAGGTGGTCCCGACGGTCGCGCACTTGGTCCGGTCGAGCGCGAGCTTGTAGGTGGAGTCCCAGCCCTTGGCGGGCCCGGCGGCCCGCTGGATCAGGGCGACGTCGCTGAGCTCGCCCTTGAACCGCGCGTTCGGCGCGCCCTGGTACCGGTACTGCCCGGCCTGGAAGGCGCCGGTGGCCTGGAAGGAGTCGCCGGCGGCGTGGTAGCCGGTGGCGGCCACATTGCCGTTGACCTGGAGGGTGATCTGCCCGGTCGCGGAGTTGTAGGCCACGCTCAGCTGGTTCCAGGCGCCGGGGGTGAAGTCGGCCGAACCCGAGCTGTAGGGCGCCACCTGGTCGTAGGACCAGGAGTCGTCGTCCTGCCGGCCCAGCGCGGCGTGCCAGCGGCCGTCGCTCGGGTCGGCCCAGAGCGCGAAGGCGCTCGACCGCGTGCCCTCCTGGCTCAGCACGACGCCGCCCTCGGTGGTGGGCTTGGCCCACGCGGTGACGGTGAAGCTCTCGCGGGTGTCGATCAGCGGGCGGTCGGAGGAGAGTGCTCCGGTGCCGTTCAGGGTGGCGACCGTGGCGGGGCCGGGGACGCTGCGCCCGTCCGGGCCGGTGAACGGGCTCTGGTTGTCCGCCCGGCCGACGCCGGGGCCGGCCGTGAGCGGGGCGGTACCGGCGGAGTCGGCGCCGAGGTCGTCACGGCCGAGCTGCCACTGGTGCGCCGGGTTCGCCAGGTCCCCCAGCACGACCGGGCCGGGGTAGACGAAGGTCGGGATGACGGTCTCGGCGGAGTAGTTGCCGGCCTGGTCCACGTCGCGCACGCGCAGGGTGGTCGGGCCCGGCTGGGAGAAGGGGATGTCCACGTTGACGCCAAGGCCGCCCAGGCCGCCGCAGCTCGTCCTGGTCCACGGGTCCGTCTCGTTGGTGCGGTACTCGATGCAGCCGTGGCCGGAGGTGTAGATGCGTTCCTTGTCGTTGTCGTCCTTGACCTGGAAGCTGAGGCGGTTGGTGCCGACCTGCGGGATGCCCATCGACAGCAGCTGGAGGCGGGGGCCGCGGCGGTCCACCTTGAAGTGGCAGTCGGCGGTGGCCGCGGACCGGTTGCCCAGGCCGTCCGTGCCGACCACGTTCCAGGTGTAGGCGTGGCCCTCCTTCAGCTTGGTCTCGTCGAGCACGAGCTCGGCCTGCGCGCCGGGGGCGAGCCCGTCCACCCGGCCGGTGATGACCTCGGCGTTGTTCTCCATGGTGTCGCGGACGTGGAACTCGGCGCCGAGCGCGCCGGAGGAGCCGTTCACCGTGGCGGCGAGGCTGTTCGTGCCGCCGGCCAGCCAGCCCCAGTTGTTGTAGTTGTCGACGCCGCAGCCGTCGGTGTGGGTCTCGGGGTACAGGGTCCCCGGCGCGACCGGGGTGACGCGGGTGCCGGTGGGGGTCTCCACCGGGGCCGGGTCGGCGGCGTGGGCGAGCGGGGCGCCGGCGAGCAGGCCGACGGCGAGCGCGATGACGCTGCCGCGCGCGGCCGTTCGGCGGATCCGGTCGCTTCGCGACGGTCTGGCCTGGCGTGGCTGGATCAAGGTCACAGGGATCCCCCCAAGGATCGACCGGACGGGACAGTTCCGTTGGTTCGTGCACAGCATGATGGTGCGTCGGGGCGTGCGTCAATGGGTTTCCGGCCAGTGGTGCCCGACCCCTGGCCGAGGGCCGAATGATTGGATATATTCAGCAGAGTCGAGCCTGAATGAATTCATCCGCAAGGAGGCCGGGACATGGTGCAGCAGGTGAGCGGACCGCGCGAGGTGTGGGCGGCACGGGGAACGGCGCTGACGACGCAGGGGTGGCAGCAGGAGGCGGCCCTGCGGATGCTGATGAACAACCTCGACCCCGAGGTGGCCGAGCACCCGTCGAAGCTGGTCGTCTACGGCGGCACCGGCAAGGCGGCGCGCGACTGGCGCTCCTTCGACGCCATGGTGCGCACGCTCCAGGGGCTGAAGCAGGACGAGACCATGCTGGTGCAGTCCGGGCGGCCGGTCGGCGTCATGCAGACCCACGAGTGGGCGCCGCGGGTGCTGATCGCCAACTCCAACCTGGTCGGCGACTGGGCCAACTGGGAGGAGTTCCGCCGGCTGGAGAGCCTCGGGCTCACCATGTACGGGCAGATGACCGCCGGTTCGTGGATCTACATCGGCACCCAGGGCATCCTCCAGGGCACCTACGAGACCTTCGCCGCCGTCGCCGACAAGCGGTTCGACGGCACCCTGGCGGGCACCATCACCCTCACCGCCGGCCTCGGGGGCATGGGCGGCGCCCAGCCGCTGGCCGTGACCATGAACGGCGGCGTGGCGATCTGCGTCGACTGCGACCCGTCCCGGATCGCCCGCCGGATCGAGCACCGCTACCTGGACGTCGAGGCCAAGGACCTCGGCCACGCCCTGGAGCTCGCCACCGCCGCCCGCGACAAGCGGCAGCCGCTCTCCATCGGCGTGCTCGGCAACGCCGCCGAGCTGGTCCCGCAGCTGCTCGCGATGGACGCGCCGATCGACATCGTCACCGACCAGACCAGCGCCCACGACCCGCTGAGCTACCTGCCGGTCGGCGTCGCCTTCGACGACATGGCCACCTACGCCGCCGAGAAGCCCGCCGAGTTCACCCAGCGCGCCCGCGAGTCGATGGCCCGGCACGTCGAGGCGATGGTCGGCTTCCAGGACCGCGGCGCCGAGGTCTTCGACTACGGCAACTCGATCCGCGGCGAGGCCCAGCTGGCCGGCTACGACCGCGCCTTCGCCTTCCCCGGCTTCGTCCCCGCCTACATCCGGCCGCTGTTCTGCGAGGGCAAGGGCCCGTTCCGCTGGGCCGCCCTGTCCGGCGACCCGCAGGACATCCACAAGACCGACAAGGCCGTCCTCGACCTCTTCCCGGAGAACGAGTCGCTGCACCGCTGGATCCGGATGGCCCAGGAGAAGGTGCACTTCCAGGGCCTGCCCGCGCGGATCTGCTGGCTCGGCTACGGCGAGCGCGACAAGGCCGGCGAGCGGTTCAACGACATGGTCGCCTCCGGCGAGCTGTCCGCGCCGATCGTCATCGGCCGCGACCACCTGGACTGCGGCTCGGTCGCCTCCCCGTACCGGGAGACCGAGTCGATGCTCGACGGCTCCGACGCGATCGCCGACTGGCCGCTGCTCAACGCCATGGTCAACGTCGCCTCCGGCGCGTCCTGGGTCTCCATCCACCACGGCGGCGGCGTCGGCATCGGCCGCTCGATCCACGCCGGGCAGGTCACCGTCGCCGACGGCACCGCGCTGGCCGGCGAGAAGATCCGCCGGGTGCTCACCAACGACCCGGGCATGGGCGTCATCCGGCACGTCGACGCCGGCTACGACCGGGCCGTCGAGGTCGCCGACGAGCGCGGCGTGCGCGTCCCGATGGGCGAGCTGTGACCGGGCTGACCGCCGGAAGCTTCGAGCAGATGTGGGCGGAGCTGCTCCCCGTGGGCCGCTCCGCCGCGTCCGGCGGCTACCGCCGGTTCGCCTGGAACACCGCCGACGCCGAGTGCCGCGCCTGGTTCGAGCAGCAGGCCCGTGACCGCGGCCTGGCCTACGAGCTGGACCGCAACGGCAACCAGTGGGCCTGGCTGGGCGACCCGGAGGCGGGCGGCGCCGTCGTCACCGGCTCGCACCTGGACTCCGTCCCGGACGGCGGCGCCTTCGACGGCCCGCTCGGCGTGGTGTCCTCCTTCGCGGCGCTGGACGAACTGCGCGCCAGGAACGCGCGGTTCAGCAGGCCGCTGGCGATCGTCAACTTCGGCGACGAGGAGGGCGCCCGGTTCGGCGTGGCCTGCATCGGCTCCCGGCTCAGCGCCGGGGTGCTCGGCCGGGAGGCCGCGTACGAGCTGCGCGACGCCGACGGGGTGCGGCTGCCGGACGCGATGGAGCGGGCCGGCCAGGACCCGACCGCGATCGGCGCCGACGGCGAGCGGCTCGCCCGGATCGGCGCCTTCGTCGAACTCCACGTCGAGCAGGGCCGCCACCTCGCCGAGGACCGGCCGGTCGGCGTCGCCTCGGCGATCTGGCCGCACGGCCGCTGGCGGTTCGACTTCCACGGCGAGGCCAACCACGCCGGCACCACCCGGATCGAGGACCGCCGCGACCCGATGCTGACCTACGCCACCACCGTGCTCGCCGCCCGCAAGAAGGCGCGGCTCGCGGGCGCGCTGGCCACCTTCGGCAAGGTCGCCGTCGAGCCCAACGGCACCAACGCGATCGCCTCGCTGGTCCGCGGCTGGCTGGACTCCCGGGCGGCCGACGAGGCCACCCTCACCGAGTTGGTCGCCCAGATCGAGCACGCCGCGGCCGAGCGCGGCGGGCGCGACGGCGTCCGGGTCGAGCTGACCCGCGAGTCCTACACGCCGGTGGTGGACTTCGACGGCCCGCTGCGCGACCGCCTCGCCGCCCGCCTGGGCGGCGCCCCGGTGCTGCCCACCGGCGCGGGACACGACGCCGGGATCCTGGCATCGGCCGTGCCGACCGCCATGCTGTTCGTGCGGAACCCCAGCGGCGTCTCGCACTCCCCGGCGGAACACGCCGAGACGGCCGACTGCCTGGCCGGCGTCGCCGCCCTCGCCGACGTACTGGAGGATCTGGCGTGTCATCAGTGACCTACTGGGCGCAGTACGCGTGGCTGCCGCACGTCAACGGGCCGGTGGTCGAGCAGGACGTCCTGATCGGCACCGGCGCCGACGGCCGGATCACCGAGGTGCGGCCGGACAGCGGCCCCTGCCCGTCCGGCGCCGTCCGGCTGGCGGGGCTGCTGCTGCCGGGCCAGGCCAACGCCCACTCGCACGCCTTCCACCGGGCGCTGCGCGGCCACGTCCAGGTCGGCTCCGGCACCTTCTGGACCTGGCGCGACACCATGTACCGGTTCGCCGGAGCGCTCGACCCGGACCGCTACCTGGCGCTCGCCACCGCCGTCTACGCGGAGATGGCGCTCGCCGGGATCACCGCCGTCGGCGAGTTCCACTACCTGCACCACGCGCCCGGCGGCGTCCGCTACGACGACCCCAACGCGATGGGCGAGGCGCTGATCGAGGCCGCCGCTCGGGCCGGCGTCCGGATCACCCTGCTCGACACCTGCTACCTGTCCTCCGGCTTCGGCGCCGAGCCGACCAGGCCGCAGCTCCGGTTCGGCGACGGCGACGCCGACGCCTGGGCCGAGCGGGCCGACGCCCTGCGCCCGCGCGAGCACGCCCGGATCGGCGCCGCCGTCCACTCGGTGCGCGCCGTGCCCGCCGAGCAGCTCGGCACCGTCGCCCACTGGGCGGCGATGCGCGAGGCGCCGCTGCACGTCCACCTGTCCGAGCAGACCGCCGAGAACGACGCCTGCCTCGCCGCGCACGGGGTCACCCCGACCCGGCTGCTCGCCGACCACGGCGCGCTCGGCCCGCGCACCTCGGCCGTGCACGCCACCCACCTCACCGAGGAGGACGTCAAGCTGCTGACCGACTCCTCCACCACCGTCTGCATGTGCCCCACCACCGAACGGGACCTCGCGGACGGCATCGGCCCGGCCCGGCAGCTGGCCTCCGGCGGCTGCCCGATCACCCTCGGCAGCGACAGCCACGCCGTCGTCGACCCGTTCGAGGAGGCCCGGGCGCTGGAGCTGGACGAGCGGCTGCGCACCCGCACCCGCGGCCACTGGACGGCCAACGCGCTGCTGCGGGCGGGCACCGAGGACGGGCACGCCTCGCTCGGCTGGCCCGAGGCCGGGCGGATCGAGGCCGGCGCCCTGGCCGACTTCACCGTGATCGCGCTGGACTCGGTGCGCACCGCGGGCCCGCCGCCCCGGCTCGGCGCGGAGATCGCGGTGTTCGCGGCCTCGGCGGCGGACGTGCGGCACGTGGTGGTCGGCGGGCGCCAGGTGGTCCGGGACGGCGCGCACCTGCTGGTGCCGGACGTGCCGGGCGCGCTGCGGTCCTCGATCGACGCCCTGAGCTGCTGAGCTGTCGTTCTCCCGACAGGGCTGAGCTGTCGTTCTCCCGAAAGGTAAAACGTGACCTCCCCGAGCATTCCGAGCACGCTGATCACCGGCATCGGCACGCTGGTCACCAACGACCCCGCGCACGGGACCGGGCCGCTCGGCCTGCTCACCGACGCGGCGGTGGTGATCGACGGCGACGCCGTCGCCTGGGTCGGCCCGGCCGCCGAGGCGCCCGCCGCCGACGAGCGGTTCGACGCGGCGGGCCGCGCCCTGCTGCCCGGCTTCGTCGACTCGCACGCCCACCTGGTCTTCGCCGGCGACCGCACCGCCGAGTTCAACGCCCGGATGTCCGGGCAGTCCTACTCGGCGGGCGGCATCCGCACCACGGTGGCCGCCACCCGGGCCGCCGCCGACGCCGAGCTGGACGCCAACCTGGCCCGGCTGGTGCGCGAGGCGCTGCGCCAGGGCACCACGCTGGTCGAGTGCAAGTCCGGCTACGGGCTCACCGTCGAGGACGAGTCCCGGGCGCTGCGGATCGCCTCCTCGTACACGCCGGAGACCACCTACCTGGGCGCCCACGTGGTGGCCCCGGAGTTCGCCGACGACCCGGCCGGCTACGTCGAGCTGGTCACCGGCCCGATGCTGGACGCCTGCGCCCCGTACGCCCGCTGGGTGGACGTGTTCTGCGAGAAGGGCGCCTTCGACGGCGACCAGGCGCGGGCGATCCTCACCGCCGGGGTGGAGCGCGGGCTGACCCCCCGGGTGCACGCCAACCAGCTGACGTACGGTCCGGGCGTGCAGCTGGCCGTGGAGCTGGGCGCGGCCTCGGCCGACCACTGCACCCACCTCACCGACGAGGACGTGGCCGCGCTGGCCGGCTCCTCGACGGTGGCGACCCTGCTGCCGGGCGCCGAGTTCTCCACCCGGGCGGTCTACCCGGACGCGCGCCGGCTGCTGGACGCGGGGGCGGTGGTGGCGCTGTCCACCGACTGCAACCCGGGCTCCAGCTTCACCAGCTCGATGGCGTTCTGCATCGCGGTGGCGGTGCGCGAGATGGGCATGACGCCCGACGAGGCCCTCTGGTCGGCGACGGCGGGCGGCGCGCACGCGCTGCGGCGCACGGACGTGGGCGCGGTGACGGTGGGTGCGCGGGCGGACCTGCAGCTGCTGGACGCGCCCTCGCACGTGCACCTGGCGTACCGGCCGGGTGTGCCGCTGACGGCGGCGG
The DNA here is from genome assembly GCF_042887135.1 of Kitasatospora sp. NPDC057965. Classification (NCBI taxonomy): domain Bacteria; kingdom Bacillati; phylum Actinomycetota; class Actinomycetes; order Kitasatosporales; family Streptomycetaceae; genus Kitasatospora; species Kitasatospora sp. NPDC057965. The sequence continues at coordinate 78,844 of NZ_JBHVPZ010000012.1, read as the reverse complement.
TCTGGCGCGCGGGCGTGCGCGAGGTCTGAACGGGGCGCCGAGCAACGCCGGGCAACGGATGACGGCGGCGGGGCCCGCTCGGGACCCCGCCGCCGTCATCCGTTGTCAGCCGAGCTCCAGCGACCTGCGCAGGAAGTCGAGCTGGTGGTGGAGCAGGTGCTCGGCCATCGCCTCGTCGCTCGGCGAGTGGCCGGTGCCGGCGAGCGGCAGGACCTCGTGCGGGCGTCCGGCGGCGAGCAGCGCGGCGGACAGCCGCAGGGTGTGGGCGGGCAGCACGTTGTCGTCGGCGAGGCCCTGGATCAGCAGCAGCGGGCGCCGCAGCCCGGGCGCGTCGGGCAGCAGCGAGGCGGCGTCGTACCACTCGGGGTGCTCGTCGGGGTGGCCGAGGAAGCGTTCCTTCCAGTGGGTGTCGTAGAGCCGGTGGTCGGTGGGGGCGGCTCCGGCGACGGCGGCGTGGAAGACGTCGGGGCGGCGCAGCACGGCGAGGGCGGCCAGGAAGCCGCCGTAGGACCAGCCGCGGATCGCGACCCGGTCGAGGTCGAGCAGTCCGGGGCGCCGGGCGGCGGTCGCGTGCAGGGCCTCGACCTGGTCGGCGAGGGCGGGGTCGGCGATGTCCGCGTGGACGGTCTTCTCCCAGCGCGGACCGCGCCCGGGGGTGCCGCGGCCGTCGACGGCGAGCACGGCGAAGCCCTGGTCGGCGAACCACTGGGAGGTGAGGTCCCACCAGTGCGGGGCGGCGGTGACCTTCTGCATCGCGGGCCCGCCGTAGGGGTCGAGCAGGACGGGCAGCGGGCCGTCCCCGGGGCGGTGGCCGGCGGGCAGGAAGAGCGTGGCGCGCAGCTCGCGGGGGCCGAGGCGGAGCGGCTCGGGGCGGGTGGTGAGGACGGGCGTCTCGGTGTGCGAGGCCAGGGTCCGGGTGGGGCGGCCGTCGCGGTGGACGGTGGTGCGGCCGGTGGGCGCGCCGGGTGTGCGTGCGAGGTGGACGAGCGTGCCGTCGCGGCGCGCGCCGGTGTGCACGCCGGGCTCGTGGCTCAGTCGGACAGCGCCCGAGGCCTGGTCCCACGACCACAAATGGGTCTCGGTCGGCTCGTCGGAGGCGGTGAAGAGGACCTGTCCGCCGTCGGTGCCGACCACGGAGCGTATCTGGAGGCCGGGCGGGGTGACGGGCTCGCCGTCGACGGTGAGGTGCCGGGTGTCGCCGTGGTCGGCGCAGTCGACCAGCGCGCCGGCGGCGGTGCGGACGGGCAGTCCGGGGAGCAGTTCGACCCAGTGCTCGTCGCGCCGCTCGGCGAGGACCCGGGTGGCGCCGTCGGCGGGGTCGACCGCGAGGGTGAGCAGGGTGCGCTGGTCGCGGCTCTGCACGGCGGCGTACGGGCCGTGGGCGTCCCAGCCGGCGGCGGTGAGGTACTCGTACCCGGCCCGGTCCCAGCGGACCTCGGTGCGCCCGCCGTCGAGGCCGAGCAGCCAGAGGGTGACCTCGGCGTTGTCGGTGCCGGCCAGGGGGTAGCGGATGACGCGCGGCGCCCGGGAGGGCTCGGCCGGGTCGGCGAGGTGGAGGCGGCGCAGCGGCCGCTCGTCGACCCGGGCGACCAGCATCCGGGTGCCGTCGGGGGACCACCAGTGGGCCCGGTGGCGGTGCATGGACTCGGCGGCGACGTGCTCGGGCACGCCGTAGCGGACCTCGACGTCCTCGGGTTCGGCGAGCGCGCGGTCCGTGCCGCCGTCGGCGTCGACGACCCGCAGGGCGCCGCCGCCGACGTAGGCGATCTGCCGGCCGGCGGGGTCGGGGCGCGGGTCGTACACCTCGGTGGCGGTGGGGACGCGGCGGACGTCTCCGGTGGCGGTGTCGGCGAGCCACAGGACGCCGCCGAGGGCGAAGGCGGCGAGCCGGCCGGCGGCGTCGGTGGTGTACGCGGTGATGCCGCGGGCGTGGACGCGGGCGCGTTCGCGGCGGATCCGTTCGGCCTCGGGCAGCTCGGCGTCGGCGTGGTCGGCGCCGAGGGCGGCGGGGTCGGCGAGCAGGCGTTCCTCGCCGGTGTCGGTGTCCAGGGCCCAGAGGCAGCTGACGGGGTCGTCGCCGCCCCGGCTGCGCAGGAAGAGCACGGTGCGCCCGTCGGCGCCGATGGCCGGCTGGGCGGGGGCGCCGAGGGTGAGGCGCCGGGTGCGGGCGAGCTGGCGGGGGAGCGAATCGGTCGGCAGGGAGTCGGCTGGCACGGAGTCGGTCGGCATGGGGCACCGTAGGCAGATCCGCGGGCCGTCGTCGAGGGGATGGAAGACGACCGGGGCCGTCGCGGATCTCAGGAATCCGCGACGGCCCCGGGGCCGGGTGAGGCAGGCGTCAGTGCACGTCGCCCATCAGCTGCACGACCTTGCGGCGGTACGCGTAGAGGCCCAGGCCGGCGACGATCGCCATGCCGCCCTGGACCGCGAAGTACCAGGTCGAGCCGACCACGCTGTCGCCGAGGACCAGCTGGAAGATGGCCGCGACGCAGTCGCCGGCGGTGACGGCGAGGAACCAGACGCCCATCATCTGGCTGGCGTACTTGGTCGGGGCCAGCTTGGTGGTGACGGACAGGCCGACGGGGGAGAGGGTCAGCTCGCCGACGGTCTGGATGAGGTAGACCATGGCCAGCCAGAGCGGCGTGACCTTGGCACCGCCGGAGGCGGCGGCCATGGCCAGCATCATGACCATGAACGAGACGCCGATCATCAGCAGGCCGAAGGAGAACTTCGCCGTGGTGCTGGGGTTCTTGGAGCGGCGCGAGAGCGCCACCCAGATCCAGGCGAAGACCGGGGCCAGGGCCATGATGTACAGCGGGTTGAGCGACTGGAACCAGCTGGACGGGAAGTCGAAGCCGAACAGCGTGGACGAGGTGTGGTCCTGCGCGAAGATGTTCAGCGTCGAGCCGGACTGGTCGTAGATCATCCAGAACACGGCGGCGGCGACGAAGAACCAGATGTAGCCGCTCATCCGGGACTGCTCGGTCTCGTCGAGCTCCTTGTCGCGCTTCACCTTGGCGAAGACGAAGACCGGGATCGCCAGGCCCGCGATGGACAGCGGCCAGATCGCCCAGTTGATGGTGAAGTGGCCGGTCAGCGCGACGATCGCGTAGAAGACGACGGCGGCGGCGAGCCAGGCACCGGCCTTCTTGAAGATGGCGCTCTTCTCGGCGGGCGAGATCGGCGAGGTGACCACATTGCTCTTGGGGCTCAGGTGGCGGGTGCCGAACAGGAACTGGGTGAGGCCCAGGGCCATGCCGACGCCGGCGAGGGCGAAGCCGAGGTGCCAGTTCACGTTCTGGCCGATGGTGCCGATGACCAGCGGGGCGGCGAAGGCACCGAGGTTGATGCCCATGTAGAAGATCGTGAAGCCGCCGTCCCGGCGCGGGTCGTTGGGCCCGTCGTAGAGGTGGCCGACCATCGTGGAGATGTTCGCCTTGAGCAGGCCGGAGCCGATCGCGATGAACACGAGGCCGCCGAAGAACGAGACGCTGACCGGCAGGGCCAACAGGAAGTGCCCGATCATGATGATCGAGCCGCCGAGGGCGACGGTCTTCCGGGCACCGAGGAAGCGGTCGGCGATCCAGCCGCCCGGGAGGGCCAGCAGGTAGACCATCGCGGTGTACACGCTGTACACCGCGGAAGCGGTGGCGAGCTTCATGCCGAGACCGCCGTCGGTGACGGAGGCGGTCATGTAGAGCACCAGCAGGGCACGCATGCCGTAGTAGCTGAAGCGCTCCCACATCTCGCTCATGAAGAGCGTGGCGAGGCCCCGGGGGTGCCCGAGGAAGGTCTTGCCGCCGGGAGAGGCCGACTGAACGCCGGACTCCATGGTCGTAGACGCCATGAGTAGTGGTTCCTTGCCTGACAGCGTCCGCCAAGGGTGGCGGCGGACGGGACAGAACCACTCTACGTGGCGACATTTGGCGTTATCAGCTGACAAAAGAGGCCAATTAGGTATGTCGATGGTAAAGACAGCGACAGATTCACCTCATTGATCCATGGTAGGACAGGCAAAATCCCTTCGGTTTCAAGATCAAAGCGAAGGATCTTCACCGAACGGGCGGTCCGGGCGTGTCGGTTGAGGCACGTTCGCACTCCGTATAACGATCACGCAGTGTGAACTACCTCACGGGGCCTACGGGTATTCCCCGGCCGACTACCATCACCACATGACCTGTGTGCTGCTCGCCGAGGACGACCCGGCGATCTCCGAACCGCTCGCCCGGGCACTGCGCCGCGAGGGCTACGAGGTGCTCGTCCGCGAGGACGGTCCGTCCGCACTGGCCGCGGGGCTCGGCGAGGAGGTCGACCTCGTCGTCCTGGACCTCGGCCTGCCCGAGATGGACGGGCTGGAGGTCTGCCGCCGGCTGCGCGCTGACGGCCGCAGCTGCCCCGTCCTGGTCCTCACGGCCCGCGCCGACGAGGTCGACACGGTGGTCGGCCTGGACGCCGGCGCCGACGACTACGTCACCAAGCCCTTCCGCCTCGCCGAGCTGCTCGCCCGCGTCCGGGCCCTGCTGCGGCGCGGCAACGTCGACCAGCTCACCACCGGCGCGCACGGCGTCAAGATCGACATCGAGTCGCACCGCGCCTGGCTCGGCGAGGAGGAGCTCACCCTCTCCGCCAAGGAGTTCGAGCTGCTGCGGGTGCTCGTCCGGGACGCCGGCCGGGTGGTCACCCGCGAGGAGATCATGCGGCAGGTCTGGGACACCACCTGGTGGACCTCCACCAAGACCCTGGACATGCACATCTCCTGGCTGCGCAAGAAGCTCGGCGACGATGCGGCCAACCCCCGCTACATCGCCACCGTGCGCGGAGTGGGGTTCCGCTTCGAGAAGAATTAGGGCCCAGCGGGCATCCCGGCCGGGGGCGTCCATCACCACGGGGAGCCGCAGCGTGAAACGCCGGATGATCAACTCGCTGCTGTGCGTCGTCCTCGTGGTGGTCGTGGTGTTCTGCGTCCCGCTCGCCCTGGTCGAGAAGCGCACCATCGTCAACGGCGCCCAGGACCGGGTGGACGCCGCCGCCGTCCGGGTGCTCGCCCTGGTGGAGAACCGGCTCGCCGCCCAGGAGCCGGTCACCGGGGACAAGTTCGCCAACCAGGTCTCCGAGGGCCAGTACGTCGAGGTCGACATCCCCGGCCAGGGGGTCGTCTCCAGCGGCGAGCGGCCCGACAGCGGCCACCTGCTCAAGGCCGTCGAGCGCGGCGCCAGCCACGAGACCGTGACCGTCGAGCAGTCCCGCGAGGCGGTCGACCACGAGATCGCCAACATGCTGCTGCTGCTCGGCGTGGTCGCGCTGCTCGCCGTGCAGGCCGCCGTCGCCCTCGCCGTCTGGCAGGCCAAGCGGCTGGCCCGACCGCTCACCGACCTCGCCGAGACCGCCGAGCGGCTCGGCTCCGGCGACCCGCGCCCGCGCGACCGCCGTTACGGGGTGCCCGAGCTCGACCGGGTCGCCGAGGTGCTCGACACCAGCGCCGAGCGGATCGCCCGGATGCTCACCGCCGAACGCCGGCTCGCCGCCGACGCCTCGCACCAGCTGCGCACCCCGCTGACGGCGCTCTCCATGCGGCTGGAGGAGATCACCGCGGTCGCCGAGGATCCGGAGACCGTCAAGGAGGAGGCCACCATCGCCCTCCAGCAGGTCGAGCGGCTCACCGACGTCGTCCAGCGGCTGCTCACCACCCAGCGCGACCCGCGCAGCCCCACCGCCGTCGCCTTCGACCTCGACGACGTGGTCAAGCAGCAGATCGAGGAGTGGGGGCCGTCGCTGCGCGGCACCGGCCGGGTGCTCCAGGTCGAGGGCCTGCACGGGGTCATCGCGGTCGGCACCCCCGGCACGGTCGCCCAGGTGCTGGCCACCCTGATCGAGAACTCGCTGATGCACGGCGCCGGCACGATCACCCTGCGGGTGCGGCCGTCCGGGACGTCGGTGGTCGTCGAGGTGCAGGACGAGGGCCCCGGGGTGCCGGCCGAGCTGGGCAACCGGGTCTTCGAGCGCGCCGTCAGCGGCCGCAACTCGACCGGCATCGGCCTCGCCGTCGCCCGCGACCTCGCGGAGGCGGACGGCGGGCGGCTGGAGCTGCTCTCGTTGCGGCCGGCGGTGTTCGCGCTCTTCCTGGGCCGCAGCCAGCGCGAGGGGTGATCCCCGCCGGACGCGGCCCGGGGGAGGGTCAGAGCTTGGCGTCCCGGACCACGTCCAGGTCGGTGAAGGTGGGCGGCGCGTCGCAGAGCGCGACCATCTCGCGGTAGATCCGGTCGGTCTCCGGCAGGCCCGAGTTGCGCATCGCGGCCTCGTACGAGGGGAACTCGACGATCTCCACCACGTGCCGCGGGTCGGAGCGGTCGGTGCCGACCAGGGCGTGGTCGACGGTCCGCCGGCCCTCGGTCTGCTCGACCCAGCGGTCCAGCAGGCCGTTGAGTTCGTCGAGGTGGTCGGTGCGGCAGTCGATGAGCTGGACGAAGGTCATGGCGAGCCTCCTGTGTCCCCCGCGGCCTCGATCGTTCGCCGGCCGTGCTCGCCCTCCGTCACCACTGTCCTCCGGCGGCGGCCGGGGCGCCAACCGGGGCGTCGGGAGGCGGCCTACTCGGCCTTGGCGTAGCGGATCTGCTCGGCGGCCAGCATCAGCTCGGCCTGGGCGACCACGGTGGCGGCCGGCGCGCCCGGGGCCTGCGGGGCGTCCGACGCGGCCTGCGCGCGGGCCGCGGCGAGCTGCTCCTCGGTCGGCTCCGGGACGGCTTTGAACACCCAGGTCCGGTAGGAGATGAAGCGGAACACCGTGCCGAGCGCCAGGCCGAGCACCTTCGCGGCCAGCTGCTCGAAGTGCGAGGAGAGCCCCAGCACGTAGACCGAGAAGCCGAGCACCCCGGTCTCGATCAGCATGCCGGCGCCGCTGAACACCAGGAACAGCGTGATCTCCCGCTTGCGCGAGGCGGCATCGCGGTCCCGGTACAGCCAGTAGCGGTAGCCCAGGTAGTTGGTAGCGATCGCGACCAGCGTGGCGGCGATGTTGGAGCGCAGTGAGGCCAGGTGGAGACCGTTGAGGCAGACCCAGAAGACGGCGAAGTTCACCACCACGCCACTGAGGCCGACCAGACCGAACTTCACCGCCTCGCCCGACAGGCCGCGCAGCTTCTGCGCCAGCGAGGGGTTCGACCCCGTGGTCGTCGCCATACCGGGCTGCCTCCGTGTGCCTGCGTGCCTGCGGACGAAAGGGTGCCGAGGCCTGAGTGCCGTCAACCCCTTGAGCCCTGCGTGCACACACATGATCGGATCGCGCGTACCAGGACCTAGCCGACCAGGCTACCCGGTTACACCGATCGGCTCAGCACCCCTGACGCGTCCACCCGGGTCCACCCACCGGGACGCCGTTGCGCGGGGAGCGGTTCCACGGCCTCCGACCGGCCCGGATATCCTGGCGGGGTGACTTCCCCGGGCAACGCGAATTTTCCAGTGGTGGGCATGATCGGCGGCGGGCAGCTTGCCCGCATGGCACACCAGGCGGGCATCCCGCTCGGGATCCGGTTCAAGCTCCTCGCCGACACTCCCCAGGACTCGGCGGCGCAGGTCGTCTCCGACGTCGTCCTCGGCGACTACCGAGACCTCGACACCCTCCGGCGCTTCGCCGAGGGCTGCGACGTCATCACCTTCGACCACGAGCACGTGCCGACCGAGCACCTGCGGGCCCTGCAGGCCGACGGCGTCGCCGTCCGGCCCGGCCCGGACGCGCTGGTCAACGCCCAGGACAAGGGCGTGATGCGGGCCAAGCTGGACTCCATCGGCGTCCCCTGCCCCCGGCACCGGATCGTCGCCGATCCGGCCGACGTGACCGCCTTCGCGAACGAGGGCACGGGCTACCCGGTGGTCCTCAAGACCGTCCGCGGCGGCTACGACGGCAAGGGCGTCTGGGTGGTCGGCGACGAGGAGGAGGCCGCGGCCCCGTTCCTGGCCGGCGTCCCGGTGCTCGCCGAGGAGAAGGTCGACTTCGTCCGCGAGCTGGCCGCCAACGTGGTCCGCTCGCCCAGCGGCCAGGCCGTCGCCTACCCGGTGGTGGAGAGCGTCCAGGAGAACGGCGTCTGCGCCGAGGTCACCGCCCCCGCGCCGGACCTCGACCCGGCGCTGTCCGACGAGGCCCAGCAGCTCGCCCTGCGGATCGCCGGCGAGCTGGACATCACCGGCCACCTCGCCGTCGAGCTGTTCCAGACCCGCGACGGCCGGATCCTGGTCAACGAGCTGGCCATGCGGCCGCACAACTCCGGGCACTGGAGCCAGGACGGCGCCGTCACCTCGCAGTTCGAGAACCACCTGCGGGCCGTCCTCGACCTGCCGCTCGGCGACCCCCGGCCGCGCGCCAAGTGGACCGTCATGGTCAACGTCCTGGGCGGCGACTACCCGGACATGTACCACGCCTTCCTGCACTGCATGGCCCGCGACCCCGGCCTGCGGATCCACATGTACGGCAAGGACGTGAAGCCCGGCCGCAAGGTCGGCCACGTCAACGTCTTCGGGGACGACCTCGACGACGTCCGCGAGCGCGCCCGCCACGCGGCCGCCTACCTGCGAGGAACGATCACCGAATGACCTCTTCCAGCACTCCGGTTGTCGGCATCGTCATGGGCTCGGACTCCGACTGGCCCGTGATGGAGGCCGCCGCCCAGGCCCTCGACGAGTTCGAGATCCCCTACGAGGTCGACGTCGTCTCCGCGCACCGGATGCCGCGCGAGATGGTGGCCTACGGCGAGAACGCCCACAAGCGCGGGCTGAAGGCGATCATCGCCGGTGCCGGCGGCGCCGCCCACCTGCCGGGCATGCTCGCCTCGGTCACCCCGCTGCCGGTGATCGGCGTGCCGGTCCCGCTGCGCTACCTGGACGGCATGGACAGCCTGCTGTCGATCGTGCAGATGCCGGCCGGTGTGCCGGTGGCCACCGTCTCGGTGGCGGGCGCGCGCAACGCGGGCCTGCTGGCGGTGCGGATGCTGGCCGCCTTCGACCCGGAGCTGACCGAGCGGATGACCGACTTCCAGGCCGAGCTGAACGCCCAGGCCACCGAGAAGGGCAAGAAGCTGCGCACCAAGGTGGCGGGTTCGGCGTCCTTCGGCTTCGGGAAGTAGTCACAAAAGCAGTTTTGTCGGATACAACAGCTCGTATGACCTCAGAGCCGCTGGATCCCACCCCCGCCGACGCCGCCGCCCTGCTGGAGCGCGCCCGGGCCGTCCTGCGCGCCACCCCCGTGGTGGACGGCCACAACGACCTCCCCTGGGCGATGCGCGAGCAGGCCGGCTACGACCTCGACGCGCTCGACCTGGCCGCCGACCAGAGCGCCCGTCTGCACACCGACCTCGCCCGCCTCACCGCGGGCGGGGTCGGCGCGCAGTTCTGGTCCGTCTACGTGCCCAGCCGGCTCGCCGGGGACCACGCGGTCAGCGCCACCCTCGAACAGATCGACTTCGTGCACGCCCTGGTCGACCGCTTCCCCGACCGGCTGCGGCTCGCGCTCACCGCCGACGACCTGGAGGCCGCCCGCGCCGAGGGCCGCATCGCCTCCCTCATCGGCGCCGAGGGCGGCCACTCCATCGACTGCTCGCTCGCCACCCTGCGCGCCCTGTACGCGCTCGGCGTCCGGTACATGACGCTCACCCACAACGACAACACCCCGTGGGCCGACTCCGCCACCGACAAGCCCGTCGCCGGCGGCCTCACCGCCTTCGGCGAGGAGGTCGTCCGGGAGATGAACCGGCTCGGCATGCTCGTCGACCTCTCGCACGTCTCCGCCGACACCATGCGCGACGCGCTGCGGGTCAGTGAGGCGCCCGTGATCTTCTCGCACTCCTCCTCGCGCGCCGTCTGCGCCCATCCGCGCAACGTCCCCGACGACGTGCTCGCGCAGCTCCCCGGCAACGGCGGCGTGGCGATGGCCACCTTCGTGCCCAAGTTCATCCTGCCCGCCGCCATCGAGTGGACCACCGCCGCGGACGAGAACATGCGCGCCCACGGCTTCGACCCCCTGGACACCACCCCCGCGGCGATGGCCTGCCAGCGCGCCTTCGAGCAGGCCGACCCGCGCCCGGTCGCCACCGCCGCCACCGTCGCCGACCACCTCGACCACATGCGCGAGGTCGCCGGCGTCGACCACATCGGCATCGGCGGCGACTACGACGGCACGGCCTTCCTCCCGGACGGCCTCGACGACGTCGCCGGCTACCCCAACCTGATCGCCGAACTGCTCCGCCGCGGCTGGTCCGACACCGACCTCTCCAAGCTCACCTGGCACAACGCCGTCCGCGTCCTGCGCGACGCCGAATCCACCGCCGGCCGCCTGCGCACCGAGGGCCGCCCCCGCTCCCTCGCCACCCTCGCCGGCCTCCACGGCCTCGACGACTGACCCGGGGGCGGCCGGCTCAGCCCAGCGCCGGGATCTCGATGGCCGGGCACCTGTCCATGACCATCTCCACCCCGGCAGCGGTGGTCCGCTCGTACGCGGCCTCGTCGACCACGCCGAGCTGGAACCAGACCGCCCCGGCACCGACGGCCACCGCCTGGTCGGCGACCGCGCCCGCGAGTTCGCTGTTCACGAAGACGTCCACCACGTCGACCGGGAAGGGGATCTCGGCGAGCGAGCGGTAGCCCTGCTCGCCGAGGACCGTCTCGGCCTTCGGGTGGACGGGCACGATCCGCTTGCCGTAGCCCTGCAGCACCTGGGCCACCCGGTACGCGGCGCGGGCGGTGTTGGTGGACAGGCCGACCACCGCCCAGGTGTCGCCCTTGGCGGTGAGGATGGAGCGGACCGTCGCTTCGTCGCCGTAGTTCGTCATGACCGGGGCAACGACCGGCCCCGGTCGGGGATTCCCGCCGCGACTCCTGCCGGGACCGCGGCGGGCACCGCCGTCAGCTGGGGCGGCCGAGGGCGCGGTAGGTCCAGCCGGCGGCGCGCCAGGCGTCGGCGTCGAGCACGTTGCGTCCGTCGAGGAGGCGGCGCTCGGCGACCACCGCGCCCAGCTCGGCGGGGTCGAGGCCGCGGAACTCCTGCCACTCGGTGAGGTGCAGGACGACGTGCGCGCCCTCGGCGGCCTCCAGCGCCGAGGGCGCGTAGGCCAGGCCCGGGAACATCTTGCGGGCGTTGTCCATCGCCTTGGGGTCGTAGACGGTGACCTGCGCGCCCTGGAGCTGGATCTGGGCGGCGACGTTGAGCGCGGGAGAGTCCCGGATGTCGTCCGAGTTGGGCTTGAACGCGGCGCCGAGGACGGCGACCCGGCGGCCCAGGAAGCCGCCGTCGCACTGCTCGCGGGCCAGCTCGACCATCCGGGAACGGCGGCGCATGTTGATCGAGTCGACCTCGCGCAGGAAGGTCAGCGCCTGGTCGGCGCCCAGCTCGCCGGCCCGCGCCATGAACGCCCGGATGTCCTTGGGCAGGCAGCCGCCGCCGAAGCCCAGGCCGGAGTTGAGGAACTTGCCGCCGATCCGCTCGTCCAGGGCGAGCGCCGCGCTCAGCTGGGTGACGTCGGCGCCGGCCGCCTCGCAGACCTCCGCCATCGCGTTGATGAAGGAGATCTTGGTGGCCAGGAAGGAGTTGGCGGCGGTCTTCACGAGTTCGGCGGTCGCGTAGTCGGTGACCAGGAAGGGCACCCCGGAGGCGATCGGCTCGGCGTACACCTCGCGCAGCAGCCGCTCGGCGCGCTCGCTGCGGGCGCCGACCACGATCCGGTCCGGGCGCAGGGTGTCCTGGACGGCGAAGCCCTCGCGCAGGAACTCCGGGTTCCAGGCCAGTTCGGCGCCCTCGCCGACCGGGGCCAGCGCGGCCAGCCGCTCCGCCAGCCGGCCCGCCGAGCCGACCGGCACGGTGGACTTGCCGACCACCAGCACCGGGCGGGTCAGGTGCGGGGCGAGCGCGTCGATCGCGGCGTCCACGTACGACATGTCGGCGGCGAACTCGCCCTTGCGCTGCGGGGTGTTGACGCAGACGAAGTGCACGTCGCCGAACTCCGCGGCCTCCTCGGCGGAGGTGGTGAACCGCAGCCGTCCGGTCGAACCCTCGTGCCCGGCCACGTGCTTGAGCAGCAGTTCGGACAGGCCCGGCTCGTACATCGGGACCTTGCCGGCGGTCAGGGTGGCGATCTTCTCCGGGTCGATGTCCAGCCCCAGCACCTCGAAGCCGAACTCCGCCATGGCGGCGGCGTGGGTGGCGCCGAGATAGCCGGTGCCGATCACGGAGATGCGGAGGGTCACGGTTTCCCCTTCGGGCGGGCGTCGGGCGGCGCGGCTCCGGGTGGTGGCCGCGCCCACCGATGCTATCCGGCCCTACAGGAGGACCCGGACCGTCCCGCGGGCCCCGGTTTCGGCCGATGTCCGCAAAGCCCCGCGCGGGGGCCGGGGCCGACGGCACAATACGCGCATGGAGCCGGGGGACGAACGGTCGGGCGAGCCCGTGCGGCGGCCGGCCCCGTCCGGGCTGAGCCTCTTCGAACCGAGGGAGCAGCCGGCGCAGCGGCCGGGAGATCCGGGAGATCCGGGAGATCCGGGGAAGCCGGGGGAGCCGGGCGAGGGGCCCGACGGCGAATCCGACGGCCGAGCCGACGGCGGATCCGGGGAGTCCCGGCGCCGCCGTACCCGGCGGGTGCTGCTCTGGACCGTCTCCACCCTGCTCGCGCTCGTCCTCGGCGCCTGCGGCGCCCTCTGGTGGACGGCCGAGCACTACGCCTCCTCCGTCCGCCGCATCCCGGACGCCTTCCCGGCCGTGCCGGAGTCCGCCCAGCCGAAGCCCGTCCCGGGCAGCGGCCTCAACTTCCTGCTGGTCGGCCTGGACGCCCGCTCCGACACCCCCACCACCGGCAGCGCCGCCAAGGCCCCGGCCTGGCAGGCCGGCGCGGCCCGCAGCGACACCATGATGCTGCTGCACCTCTCCGAGGACCGGGGCTCCGCAACCCTGGTCTCGCTGCCCCGCGACACCTGGGTTCCGGTGCCCGGCCACGGCGAGGCCAAGCTGAACGCCGCCTACTCCTGGGGCGGCCCGGCGCTGATGACCGAGACGGTGCAGAACCTCACCGGCATCCGCGTCGACCACCTCGCGGTGATCGACTGGAACGGCTTCCGCGCCCTCACCGACGCGGTCGGCGGCGTCGACATCACCGTCCCGCGCACCATCGAGGGCGTCGGCGAGGCCCGCGCCTGGGAGGCCGGCACCCACCACATGGACGGCGCCACCGCGCTGCTCTACGTCCGCGAGCGCTACGGCCTGCCCGGCGGCGACCTCGACCGCACCAAACGCCAGCAGAACTTCCTGCGGGCGCTGATGCTCAAGGTGATGGACTCCGGCACGCTCGCCGCTCCGGCGCGGCTCGGCGGTCTGCTGGGCACGGTCGGCGAGGTGGTCAGCGTCGACGACCGGCTCTCCAACACCGACCTGTTCCAGCTCGCCTGGAGCCTGCGCTCGTTGCGCGCGGACGGCGTGCGCTTCCTGAACGCGCCGTTCGGCGGCTTCGCGACCCGGGGCGAGCAGAGCGTGGTGCTGCTGGCCGAGCACCCGGCGGAGCGGCTCTGGGAGGCGATCCGCAACGACCGCACCGACCAGTACTTCCAGGAGCACCGCACCGGCGACACCCTCGGCCCGGACGTCGACTGACCTAGGCAGCCGCAGGTCGGAGCCCTAGGATTCTACTGAACGGTAGTTAACCGGAATCGACTCACTCTCCGAAGAGGCGGGCATCATGGCGGGCAGCGCAGGGGCGGCGGACTTCGATCTCTTCCGGATCTCCGAGGAGCACGAGATGCTCCGTGAGGCGGTGCGTTCGCTGGCCGAGGCGAAGATCGCTCCGTTCGCGGCGGAGGTGGACGAGCAGGGGCGGTTCCCGCAGGAGGCGTTGGAGGCGTTGCGGGGCAATGACCTGCACGCGGTGCACGTGCCGGAGGAGTTCGGGGGTGCGGGGGCGGACGCGCTGGCGACGGTGATCGTGATCGAGGAGGTGGCGCGGGTGTGCGCCTCGTCGTCGTTGATCCCGGCGGTGAACAAGCTGGGTTCGTTGCCGGTGCAGCTGTCGGGTTCGCGGGAGTTGAAGGAGCGGTATCTGGGGGCGCTGGCGCGTGGTGAGGGGATGTTCTCGTACTGCCTGTCGGAGCCGGAGGCGGGTTCGGACGCGGCGGGGATGCGTACGCGGGCGGTGCGTGACGGGGATTTCTGGGTGCTGGACGGGGTGAAGCGGTGGATCACCAACGCCGGTGTGTCGGAGTTCTACACGGTGATGGCGGTGACGGATCCGGAGAAGCGCTCGAAGGGGATCTCGGCGTTCGTGGTGGAGAAGGGCGACGAGGGTGTGTCGTTCGGTGCGCCGGAGCGGAAGCTGGGGATCAAGGGGTCGCCGACGCGTGAGGTGTACTTCGACGGTGTGCGGATTCCGGCGGATCGGATGATCGGTGCGGAGGGTACGGGTTTCGCGACGGCGATGCGGACGCTGGACCACACGCGGGTGACGATCGCGGCGCAGGCGTTGGGGATCGCGCAGGGGGCGTTGGACTATGCGAAGGGGTATGTGCGCGAGCGGCGGCAGTTCGGGAAGCCGATCGGTGACTTCCAGGGTGTGCAGTTCATGTTGGCGGACATGGCGATGAAGCTGGAGGCGGCGCGTCAGCTGACGTATGCGGCGGCGGCGCGGTCGCAGCGGGGTGATGGTGATCTGACGTTCTTCGGTGCGGCGGCGAAGTGTTTCGCGTCGGACGCGGCGATGGAGATCACGACGGACGCGGTGCAGTTGCTGGGTGGGTACGGGTACACCCGGGACTATCCGCTGGAGCGGATGATGCGGGACGCGAAGATCACGCAGATCTACGAGGGCACCAACCAGATCCAGCGCATCGTGATGGCCCGCAACCTGCCGTAACCCCCGCGCGGCAGCCACCGGAGCCCCCGGCCGACCTCCTCGGCCGGGGGCTCCTGGCGTTCCACCGCCTTTGTAGAAGTCCTACAGGGCTCAGCTCGTCGAATCGGCTCGCTGGCACACCTGAACGGCCATCAACGTCATGGCAGGGTGGGTGATGAGGCGGCAGCTCCCCGCGCCCATCGGGTGGGGTGAGTTGTATCTGCTCAACAATCTCCACAGAACGCCATGGAGGTATTTCGATGGGTACTGACAACAGCCGGACCCCGGCCCACGCCCTGGAACCGGTGCTGGTCACCGGCCTCGGGGCCACCACCCCGCTCGGCGGCGACGTCCCTTCCACCTGGTCCGCGATGCTGGCCGGCGAGGGCGGCATCCGGCCGATCGAGGCCGACTGGGCCGCCGGGCTCCCGATCCGGATCGCCGGGCAGCTCGCGGTCGAGCCGTCCGAGGTGCTCGACCGCGTCCAGGCCCGGCGGCTCGACCGCTGCGAGCAGGTCGCGCTGATCGCCGCCCGCGAGGCCTGGGCCGACGCCGGCGCCCCCGCGGTCGACGGCGAACGGCTGGCGGTGGTGATCGGCACCGGCACCGGCGGAGCGCTCACCATGCTCGGCCAGGACGACGTCCTGGAGGCCTCCGGCGTCCGGAAGGTCTCCCCGCACACCGTGCCGATGCTGATGGCCAACGGGCCGGCCGCCTGGGTCTCCATCGAACTCGGCGCGCGGGCCGGCGCGCACACCCCGGTGAGCGCCTGCGCGTCCGGCGCCGAGGCCATCGCGCTCGGCCTGGACCTGATCCGCCTCGGCCGGGCCGACGTGGTGGTGGCGGGCGGCGCCGAGGCGTGCGTCTGTCCGCTGCCGTTGGCCGGCTTCGCCCAGGCCAGGGCCCACTCGCTGCGCAACGACGAGCCCGGCCGCGCCTCCCGTCCCTTCGACGTCGACCGGGACGGCTTCGTGATCGGCGAGGGCGCGGCCGTCGTCGTCCTGGAACGGGCCGGCTTCGCCGCCGCCCGCCGGGCCCGCGCCCACGCCGCCCTGGCGGGCGCGGCGGTCACCTCCGACGCCCACCACATCACCGCGGCCGCCGCCGAGGGCCAGGTCCGCGCGATGCGCCGGGCGGTCGCCGAGGCCGGGCTGTCGCCGCTGGACATCGGGCTTGTCCACGCCCACGCCACCTCCACCCAGCTCGGCGACCTGGTCGAGGCGGAGTCGGTCACCGCGGCGATCGGCGCCCACCCGCTGGTCACCGCCACCAAGTCGATGACCGGCCACCTCTTCGGCGCGGCCGGCGCGCTGGGCGCGCTCGCGACCGTCCTCGCACTGCGCGACGGCGCCGTCCCGCCCACCCGCAACCTGGAGCGGCAGGACCCGGCGGTCAAGCTGGACGTGGTCGCGGGCGCCGTCCGCCGGGGCCCGCTCGGCGCGGCGCTCACCAACGCGTTCGGCTTCGGCGGCCACAACGCCTCGCTGGTGTTCACGCCGGCGCCGTGAAATCCGGGGGGCCGGCCGGGCGGGCGCTCACTAGTCTGACCGCCATGTCCACACCCACGCCGACGGAATCGGCGCCGGAGCCCGCTCTGCGGCTCGAACCGGTCACCCCGAGGAACATCGACGCCGCCCTGGAGCTGAAGGTCCGCCCCGACCAGGAGCACCTGGTCGCCCCGGTGGCCACCTCGCTCGCCGAGGCGTACGCCTACGGGGAGACCGCCTGGCCGAGGCTGGTCTACGACGGCGAGCGGCTGGTCGGCTTCCTGATGGCCTTCTTCGACGTCGTCTTCCGGCCCGGCGATCAGCCGCGCTCCGGCCTCTGGCGCCTCAACATCGCCGCCGACACCCAGGGCCGGGGCTACGGCCGCTTCGCCGTCGAGCAGGTCGCCGCCGAGATCCGCCGCCGCGGCGGCACCCGGGTCTGCGTCACCTACGTGCCCGGGGAGGGCGGTCCGGCGGGGTTCTACGCCCGCCTCGGCTTCCGGCCGACGGGCGGGTTCAGCGGGGACCAGGAGGTCGCGGAGCTGGAGCTGCCGCCGGGCTGAACGGGAGGGCGGGCGACCCGGCCGCTGCCGGGTCGCCCGCCCGTTCCGCGGGCCGTGCTCGGCCTCAGCGGGCCGTCAGTGGACCAGGAGGAACTTGGTGGTCGGCACGCTCGGGCCGTTGGCGCAGTCCAGGTTCTGGGTGGTGGCGCTGTAGGTCCAGCCGCGGGGGACGTCGCACGCCCACATGCCGTTCACCGGCGTGCGCAGGTGGAAGGTGGTGGACGGGACGCTGCTGCCGTACAGCAGGCTGCAGGAGGTGCTGCGACCGGTGAAGTCATAGGTGAAGGCCGGGGTGCCCACGCACGCGGTGAGACCGTCGTACGGGGTGCGCAGGTGGTAGGCGTTGGAGATCACGCCGGACTGCTGGCTGCACGAGTAGCCCCAGGAGATGGAGTCGTAGACGAAGGCCGGGTTGCTGACGCACGCGGTCAGCCCGTCGACGGGGGTGCGCAGGTGGAACTGCGGCGAGTTCCAGCTGCCGCCGCCGCTACAGCTGCGGTTCATGGACACCTGGTCGTAGACGTAGCCGGCCGGGACGTCACAGGCCCACACGCCGTCCAGGCCGGTGACAGTCGTCGTGGTGGTCGTGGCGGCGGAGGCGGGCGCGGTGGCGGCGGCGCCGGAGAGCAGCAGCGCCAGCGCGGCGAAGGCCGCGAGCAGGGCGTTCCGGAGGGTACGGGCGGTTCGTGCGACGGACATGGTTCTCCTTCGGTGGAGGAGGTGCCGATGGGTGCACGGTGCTGGCGGCGGCGGACGCGGGTGAGCGTTCACTGCCGCCGACGGTTCTAGCACGTACGGCGGACCGTAAGCCCGGTGCTCCGCCCCCGACGATCATTCCGCCGGCCGCCGTCTACGCGCCCACGTGCGGTTCCTCCGGTTCATGTCAGCCGATCGGCGTCGCCGCCCGCTGCCGCGCCCGGCGCAGCCGGTACGGGCGGTGCGGACGGGCGACCCGGCTGCCGCCGGGCCGCCCGTCCGTGGCTACGGGGCGAGCCCGGTCAGTGGGCCAGGAGGAACCTGGTGCCCGGCACACCCTGGACGGCGGCGCAGTCCAGGCCCGAACCGGTCGCGCTGTAGGTCCAGCCGGACGGGACGCTGCACGCCCACATGCCGACGGCCGGAATCCGCAGGTGGAAGGTGCTGGCGAGGGTGCCCGACGACTGGCTGCACGTGGTGCTGTGGCCGATGGAGTCGTAGGTGAAGCCCGGCGCGCTGGTACAGGCGGTGAGGCCGTCGACGGGGGTGCGCAGGTGGAACTGCGGAGTGTTCCAGCTGCCGCCGCCGCTGCAGGCGCGGTTCATGGACACCCCGTCGTAGACGTAGCCGGCCGGGACGGAACAGGCGTAGGTGCCGTCCAGGCCGGTGGTCGTCGTGGTGGTGGCGGAGGCGGGCGCGGTGGCGGCGGCGCCGGAGAGCAGCAGGGTCACCGCGGCCGAGGCCGCGAGCAGGCCGGAACGTGCGGTGCGGAAGGTACGTGCGACGGACATGGTTCTCCTTCGGTCGAGGAGTTGCCGGTGGATGCACGGTGCAGGGGGGCGGTGGTCGCGGGTGAGCGGTCACAGCCGTCGACGGTTCTAGCACGCACGACGGGCCGTCAGCCCGATGCTCCGCTCCGGACGATCATTCCGCCGCCCGCCGTCTACGCGCCCGCGCGTACTTCCTCCGGTCCGCGTCGGCCGATCAGCGCCGCCACCTCCTGCCGCGCCTGGCGCAGCCACTGCGCACGCTCGCCGGCCGAGGAATCGGTCACCGTGCGGAACACCCGCCTGCGAACGTCCGTCACACCGACGTAGGGCAGCACGCACGCCGCCCAGATCCGCTCCAGCGGATCCCCGAACTCCTCGTGCTCCCGGGCCTCCGGGGTGTCCGAGGTGTTCAGCACCAGCGCCCGCCCGGCCCGCAGCATCCCGACGGGCTCCCCGTCCGCCGACCCCAGCTTGTACGCGACGCCCGGCACCATCACCCGCTGCACCCACCCGGCGAGCACGGCGGGCGGCATGCCCCACCAGTTGGGGTGGACGAGAACGAGCGCGTCCAGCGTCGCCACCTCGGCCCGGTGCAGCGCGAGCTGCCCGTCCTCGGCGGACGCGCTCGTGGCCACCGTCTCCGTCTCCTCTGCGCCGAGCAGCGGCGAGAACCCCTCGGCGTACAGATCGTGCGCGACGACCTCGGCGCCCTGCTCCCGCAGCTCGTCCACCACGGCCTCGAACAGCGCGTGGTTGAAGCTCCCCGGCTTCGGATGCGCCAGATAGACCCCGACTCGCATCTTCACAGTGTCCCCTCCCGCCCCTCCCGACCGGCCGATCCTAACCCCGGTAGGGTCGACCGCCGTGACCACCACGGAGCCCGAATTCCTCGCCGCCGCCCGGACGTTCTACGACGCCGTCGCCGCCGACTACGCCGACCGCTACGGCGGCGCACTGGCCACCGCGACCTGGGACCGGGCGGTGCTCGCCGCCTTCGCCGAGCTGGTGACGACGGCCGGCGGCGGCCGCGTCGCCGAACTCGGCTGCGGCCCGGGCCGGATCACCGGCCACCTGGCCGCCCTCGGCCTGGAGGTCACCGGCCTCGACCTCTCCCCGCGGATGGTGGAACTGGCCCGGGCGGCGCACCCGGAGATCCCCTTCCGGGTCGGTTCGCTGCTGGACCTGCCGTATGCCGACGGCGAGCTGTCCGGCATCGTGGCCTGGTACTCGATCATCCACACCCCGGCCGGGCAGCTGCCGAGGGTCTTCGCCGAGTTCCACCGCGTCCTGGCCCCGGGAGCCCCGCTGGTCCTCGCTTTCCAGGTCGGCGACGACGCCCTGCGTATCGAGGACCCCTTCGGTCACCCGGTCACCCTCGACTTCCGCCGCCAGCAGCCCGGCGCTATTGAGCGGTTGGCCACCGAGGCGGGCCTGAAGGTCACCACCCGCCTCATCCGCGAAGCGGAGGAGGGCGAGCGGACCCCGCAGGCCTACCTTCTCGCCCACAAGGCGGAGTAGCGGCCTACTTCGTCCGCCCCAGCTCCGCCAGGATCACCCGAAGGTCACCGGCCTCGGCGTGACCGAACTCCTCAAGGAGGGCGACTGCCCGGCTGACCGCGGCTACGGCCTCCTCCCTGCGGCCCAGGGCTTGCAGGACAACACCGAGATTCCCCAAAGCGCTGCCCTCTTCGAATCGGTTGCCCATGGCGTGATGGATGGAGACCGCCTTGGCGCACGCTTCCACGGCTTCCTCATGCCGTCCTGTGTGGGCCAGAGTGGTGCCGAGGTTGACGAGGACCACGGCTTCGCCGAACCGGTTGCCGAGTTCTAGGTGGCGGGCGTGAGCGCGTAGGAGCAAGGGCACGGCTTCGTCGAATCGTTCGGCGGCATGGAGGGAGTGGCTGACACCGACGAGCGCGACGGCTTCCAGGTAGGGGTTGGGGATGGACTCGCAGAGGGCCAAGGCCTGGCGGTGGGTGGCCATCGCGTGATCGTGGCGCCCCATGGTCGCCTGGACGGTGGCAAGGCCGATCATGGTCTGCGCTTCACGGTGCCGATCGCCGTGTTCGCGATGGATGGCGAGTGCCCGGGTATTGATGTCGATCGCCTCCTCGAATCGCTGTGCCCGTGCCAGAGTGATGCCGAGTGCGAGGAGGGCCTGGGCTTCGGACAGCGGGTCATTGAGGCTGCGGAAGACTTCGACGGACTTCAGGTCGGACTCGATCGCGGCGTCGAGCATCTCCATCTCCCGCAGGACGGCGCTGCGCAGACTGAACGCGGCGGCGGTCGAGTGACTGTCGTCGGCCGTTGTGGCGGCCTCAAGGGTTCGACCGGCCACGTGAAGCGCGTCATCGTGGTGGTGCCGGCTGTACAGCAGGTAGACGCCGAGGACGAAGCCCACGTCGAGGATGGATCGGGTGTCGGTCTCGGGGAGCCCGATACCGGTCGTGAGGTTGGCGCGTTCGGCGTCGAGCCAGGCGAGGGCGGTGGTCTGGTCGGTGAACAGGCTGTTGAGGTGCTTACCGTTGATCTGTCCGGGGAGGTGGAAGGAAGCAGCGCGCGCGGTGTCCACGTAGTGCTTCCACAGCCGGCTCCATGCCGACGCCCGGTCCCCTTCCGCGAGCCGCGCCGCGTACAGCCGCACCAGGTCGTGCGCCCGCCACCGCCCCGACCCCACCGGCTGTTCCGCCAGCAGGTTCGCCCGGGCCAAGGCCGCCAGGTGCCGCCGTGCCGCTGCCTTCCCCAGTTCGGCCAGCACGGCGACCGCCTCCGTCGACACGTCCGGCCCCGGGTTCACCGTCGTGAGCCGCAGGACCCGGGCCGTTTCCTCCGGCAGTCGCCGGTACGAGAGCTCGAACGCCCCCGCCACCGCGAGCGACATCCCGCCGCCGTCCCCGTGCCGCAGGGCGTCCAGCCGGTTCCCCCTGTCCGCCAGCTCCTCCGCCAGATCGGCGAGCGGCAGCCCCGGGTCGTCCACCAGCAGCGCCGCCGCGATCTGCAGCGCCAGCGGCAGGTACCCGCAGTGCTCCGCGATCGCCGCCAGCGCCTCCGGCTCCGCCGCCGCCCGCCCGTCCTCCGGCCGGGCCCGCCGCAGCGCCGTCGCGACCAGTTCCCCGGCCTCCGCCGCCCCCAGCACCCCGAGCGGCAGCAGCCGGGCCGGGAAGCCGGGGGAGTGCAGGCTGTCCCGCGAGGTGACCAGCAGCCGGTGGCAGGAGTCCGCCGGTACCAGCGGAGCGACCTGCTTCACCGCCGAGGCGTCGTCGGCGAGCACCAGCACCGCACCGTCCCCGCTCGCCCGCCGGGCCAGCTCGGAGCGGTACAGCCCGGCTTGCTCCTCCGCCGTCGGCGGCACGTCGTGGTCGCGGACGCCGAGCGCCCGCAGCAGCGCGCCGACCGCCTGCTCGCCGCTCACCGCCACCCCGGGCCGGTAGCCGCGCAGCGGCACGTACAGCACCCCGCCCGGGAACCAGCCGCGTCGCACGGCCTCGTGCGCCGCGTACAGTGCGAGCGCCGTCTTCCCGACACCCGCCAGCCCCGCCACGGCGGACACCAGTACCGGCCCGCCGTCCCCTGCCGAGGGCGCGAGCAGCGCCAGGAGCACCTCCGACACCTCGCCGCGCCCCACCAGGTCCACCGGGGGCGCGGGCAGCGACGCGAGCGCCGTCGGCGCCGGTCCACCACCGACCGCCCCGAGGGCGACGTGCATGGTTCCGGCCTGGAACACCTTGCCGACGTCGCTGCCGCTGACCTCGTTGCGGACCCTGCCCTCCCCGCTTTCCACGCCGCCATCCTGGCCCACGCACCGTCCCGAGGGGGGCCGATTCCGTTGATCACCGGTCGGCGGAGCGTGACCGGACGCCGGGGGGTGCCGCGCGTCGGGACGTCCGGCATGCCATGATCCCTGCATGGGTTCCAACGTTTTCTTCGACATCACCATCAACGACGAGCCGGCCGGCCGCATCGTCTTCACGCTCTTCGACGACATCGTCCCGAAGACCGCGCGCAACTTCCGTGAGCTGGCCACCGGCCAGAACGGTTTCGGCTACGAGGGCTCGTCCTTCCACCGCATCATCCCGGCGTTCATGCTGCAGGGTGGCGACTTCACCCGCGGCAACGGCACCGGCGGCAAGAGCATCTACGGCGAGAAGTTCGCGGACGAGAACTTCCAGGTGAAGCACACCAAGCCGGGCCAGCTCTCGATGGCTAACGCGGGCAAGAACACCAACGGCTCGCAGTTCTTCATCACCACCATCGTGACCGACTGGCTGGACGGCAAGCACGTCGTCTTCGGCGAGGTCGTCGACGGCATGGACCTGGTGACGAAGATCGAGAGCCTCGGCTCGCAGAGCGGCGCCCCGAAGGCCAAGGTCACCATCGCCAAGTCCGGCATCGTGGAGTAAGGGCTCGCCCCTTCAAGCCCGCACTCGGACGCGGCCCGCACACCAAGGCGGGCCGCGTCCGCGCGTTTGCGGAGCACGCCGGAGCAGGAAGTCGGCGGGTCCGACTTCCTGCGCTCCGCCGCGGCGCAGGGCAGCGGCGACCAGCCCTTCGAGCGCCTCGCGCGGCACCTCGCCGCCGCTCACCAACCGGTCGAAGACCAGCCCGTCGATGCAGGTCGCGGCGATGCGGCTCACACCCTCCCGGGTCGCGATCCGGGCGATCCTCCGGCACCACGCCTGGGTGCCGCCGCGGCTCGCGGTCGTCGGCTGAGAGCCCTCCCAGCGGCGGCCGGGCAGTGCCAGGAGCTGTTCAAGGTGCGGATTCGGCCTGGCCCGATGGTGGGCCGGTGTCTCTGGCAGTCCGGGATCGTGGCGCGTTCTGACGTGACGGATGCCGAGTGGGCCTTGGCCGAGCAGCGGGTGACGGCCGGCGCCGCCTACGCGGTCGACGGGCCGGTGGCGCGGGTTCCGTGGCGCAGGGTGCTCTCCCGCGAATGGGCGAGCCGGCGCAGGCTCAGCAGGATGGGCTCGTAGAGCACGGTGAGGGCCACGGCTGCCTCGATCTGCTCCGACGGGCTCTCGTACTCCTGGACCATGTCCAGGTCGTGCGCTGCCAGCCGGGTGGCCTGTTGGGCGTACGGCACCAGGTGGTCGAGGTCGTGCGGGTAACCGAGTGCGGCCAGCGCGGCCAGCGCGGTGACGAGCGCGCGGTAGGGCCCCGATGAGGCGTCCTCGCAGTTCGTCCAGCCCAGCGAGTCGAGCAGGAGGTCGGCCTCGCGGCGCGCGGCGGCGGTGGCCCGGTCGTCCTGGTCGGGCTGGGCCGGGCCGGGGGGCAGTGCGCCGACGGCCATACCGAGGCGGTCGTTCTGGTCGAGGCTCTCGTCGTCGATGGCGGTCAGGACCTCGCGGGCCGTGGCGATCGGCATCCGGCCGATCTGGATCAGCGCCCGCACCAGCCGCAGTCGACGCAGGTGCTCCTCGCCGTACTCGGCCTGCTTGGCGCTCACCAGCACGCCGGGCGGCAGGAGTTGCTCCCTCAGGTAGTACTTGATCGTCGCGGTCGGGAGCCCGCTGCGTTCACTCAGTTCCGCGAGTCGCATCCACTTGCACCCTTCGTAAAGATAGTGCAAGTATCCTACAAGGATAGTTCAGCTACCCATCAAGCGCGGCCGAACGCGGCGCGCCGAGGAGGCACTTCGTCATGGCAGCAACGCTGATCCGGGGCCGGACCACCGCCGATCATGAGGGTTCAGTGGTGGTGTTCCACATCGGGATGCGAATCAACCGGTTCCGCGCGCTGCGCAGTTGGTGGCCGGCCTCGGCCGCGATGCCGCGCATGCTCAAGGAACTCGCCGAGGATCCGCACAGCGGACTGCTCGGCTACCGGATGCGGCTGGGCCTGCCCCGGGTGGTCGAGTTGGTCCAGTACTGGGAGTCGCCGGAGAAGCTGCTCGCCTACGCCGCCGATCAGGGCCAGGAGCACCGGCCGGCCTGGGCGGCCTTCAACCGCCTGGCTCGCGAAGGTGCGGGGAACGTCGGCATCTGGCACGAGACCTTCGTGGTGCCGGCCGGCTCCCACGAGGCGATATACATCGACATGCCGCCGTACGGCCTGGCCGAGGCGACGGGCGCGGTCCCGGTAGCGCGGCGCGGCGAAACGGCCCGTGAGCGAATGGGGCGTCCGGCGGCGCCGTGAAGCGGTCCCGCACCCGCCGTGGCAACGGCCCGGTGGCAGCCGCCGGGCCATGCGGCATCCGTCACGTCAGAACGCGCGCCACGACCCCGAGCCCCACCGGGGACGCCGGCCCACCATCGGGCCGGGCCGAGATCCGAACCTTGAAGCCGCCCCCGCCGCCGCGACGAACAGGGCCTGCACGGCCGTGCGGGTGGGCAGCGGGGTGAGCGGCTTGCCGGCGAGCGTGAGGTTGCCGCGGGCAGCGGGGGATCCGTACGGGGCAGGGTGGTGTTCGGGGGTGGGGCGGAGTAGGAAGTCGGCGGGGCCGACTTCCTACTCCGGGTGGGGCCTCAGCGGATTTCGATGGTGATCGACTCGATGACGACGGGTTCGAGCGGGCGGTCGCCGGGGCCGGTCGGGGTGGCGGCGATGGAATCGACGACCTTCTGGCTGTCGGGGTCGGTGACCTCGCCGAAGATGGTGTGCTTGCGGTTGAGGTGCGGGGTGGCGCGGGTGGTGATGAAGAACTGGGAGCCGTTGGTGTTCGGGCCCGCGTTGGCCATGGCGAGGAGGTAGGGCTTGGTGAAGAAGAGCTCGGGGTGGAACTCGTCGGGGAAGGCGTAGCCGGGGCCGCCGGTGCCGTCACCGAGGGGGTCGCCGCCCTGGACCATGAAGTTGGGGATGACGCGGTGGAAGGTCGTCCCGTTGTAGAGCGGGGCGGTGGTGGGGGAGTTGGTCGAGGGATCGGTCCACTCCCGGGAGCCTTCCGCCAGTTCGACGAAGTTGCGCACGGTGCGAGGGGTGTGGAACTGGAAGAGCTTGGCGGTGATGGAGCCGTGGTTGGTCTTGATGATGGCGTAGTGCTGCGAGCCCATGGGGTGGGGAGGACCTTTCGATCGAGCGGCCGGACCCGCCCGATCCTGTCACGAGGGCCCATATTCACCCGTTCGTGAGCGCCGAACCGGGCCCCTCGACTCGCCGTTCCGGTACCCTTGAGTGCAATTCGCCTAAAGATGTAGTGATGAATCCCGTGCGGCTCCTCGCCGGTCGGGCGAGGAGCCACACGGGGGTTCAGGTCAGGCCTAGTGTTCGGCGTGGTGGTCGAACTCGCCGCTCTTGACGCCCTGGAGGAACTCAACGAACTTGCGAGGCGCGGTGCGGATGACGATCTCTCCGCTGTCGGACTCACGTAGTTCGATCAGGCTGTTCGCAGTGCGTACTTCGACGCACTCGTTTGACGCGCCGCTGTAGCTGGACTTCTGCCATGCAGACTTACTCATACTTGCCCTTCAGCTCACTTGCGATTTTCCGGATGAAGTCTCGTGAGGCATCCTCGGAAAGAGCCGTGGAGTCCAGCCCGGCGAATGTCGCACGCTGGTTCGCCAGATCCGCCTGTGAGTGGAAGAAGAGGACGCCCTGTGCGCTGTCCATCTGCAGGGTGTCCAGCTCCGGAACCTGCCCTTCGGCGTACATGATGTTCTCGCCGGCGCCCGGGAAGGTATCCATGTCGAAAGGCACCACCCGCACGGACATGCTGGGCTGTTCGGAAGCTTCAATCAGGGCTGCGAGTTGGTCGGCGAGTACCCTCGGGCCTCCGAACTGCATCCGCAGTGCGGCCTCGTGGATGAATGAGACATACGGTGTCCGGCGGCCCCGGACCACGCGCTGACGTTGCACGCGGAACGCGGTCCTGACATCGATGTCGTGGCGCGGCAGCGGCGGGGAAATGCGAGAGAAGACCGCCGAAGCGTAGGTCCCGGTCTGCTGCAGCCCCGGGATGTAGGTGGTCGCCCACGTATAGAGCTTGTGGGCATGGGCCTCCATCTCTGCGATCTCCAGGAAGTCTGTCGGTAGGACTCCCTGATATTCCTCCCACCAGCCCTTGCCGCGCTCGATGGCCATCTCGACGAGTGCGTCGACGAGGGACTGGTTGGTGCACTTGCAGACTGCGGCGAACGAGCGCACGCGCTCGGCGCTCACGCCGATCCTCGCGCTTTCCATCTGCGTCACTACCGACGGGCTCGCGCCGAGGAGTCTCCCCAGCTCGGTGCCGCCGAGGCCGGCCTGCTCGCGCATCTTGCGTAGCTCTGCGCCGAGCCGTCGCTGGCGAAGAGTCGGGTTGCTGCGACCGGGCATGGTGTCCTTTCGGCGTCGAGTGTGGCCAGTGTGCCGCGCGGGCCACTGGAGGGTCCAACCGGAAGCGAAGCTCCGGACGCCCGCCCCTCTCAAGGGGGAACTTTGGGCTTCGGCACTAAATTTTTAGTGGCCGTGCGCTATGGTCGTCTCACGATCGACCAGACGAGTCGTCAGAAATGCCTATTTCTCCGGCAGTAGGTACCTGCTGCCCGGGCGCCGAAGAGCAACCGCACCGGCCTGGCTCACGGCGACACCTCCCCAACTCCCTCACCACCACCCCACGGAGGTCTCCTATGTGTGCCCTCAACCCGCCCGACTGGTCCGCCGCCCGCGACGAGCTGCGCTCCGCCCTCCTCACCTCCCACTGGCAGCCGGACGCCATCGCCGACGCCGAGCTCGCCCTCCACGAGCTCTACGTCAACGCCTGGCGGCACGCCGGCTGCCAGGCCCCCCGCGTCATCGTCGTCCTCCGCCCCCGCACCCTCCGCGTCTCCGTGTGCGACGACAGCCCCACCCTCCCCGAACCCCCCACCACCCCCGCCGACCCCTACTCCCTCTCCGGGCGCGGACTCCACCTCGTCCGCGCCCTCACCCACCGCTTCGGCGCCACCCCCACCAAGACCGGCAAGGTCACCTGGTTCGAGCTGGACGCCGCCGCGTGAACGCCCCCCTCACCCCCGGCGACCCGACCCTGCGCACCTACACCGACCTCGAAGTCACCTACCTCCTCCGTGAACTCCACGAGCGCGGCAAGCCGTTCGGCATCCAGTGGGGCTCCGCCGCCGTCAACGGCACCACCATCGACGGCCGCCTCCTCGTCGACTTCGGCGACACCTCCGTCGCCACCCTCCTCAACCTCCTCACCCTCCTCCGCGAGGGGATCAGGACCCCGTGAACTTCCTCATCGGCGCGGCCTTCGCCGCCCTCCTCGCCCTCGCCCTCACCACCGTGATCACCGGCGTCATCACCGCCCTCAAGGTCCACCACCACACCGACGACGACCAGCCCGACTGACCCCCGTAAATCCGATCGAACAGGCGAGTTCCGCTTGCTACGCTCGCCGGATGCCATCGGTCAAGAAGTTCCAGGTCACCTTCGACTGCGCGGAACCCACGCGCCTGGCCCGCTTCTGGTGCGAGGTGCTGGGATACGTCGCCTCACCCCCGGACGGGTTCGCCGACTGGGACGACTTCGACCGCTCGGAGTCGCCCGACAAGGAGCCCCAGTACTTCGCCTGCACCGACCCCACCGGAGAGGGCCCGCGCGTGCTCTTCCAGCGCGTTCCCGAGGGCAAGGTCGTCAAGAACCGGCTGCACCTCGACGTCCGCGCCGGCACCGGACTCGTGGGGGAGGAGCGGCTGGCCACCCTCAAGGCCGAACGCGACCGGCTGGTGGCGCTCGGCGCGGTCTGCCTGTACGTCATGGAGGCCGACGGCGAGAACGAGTCTTGCATCGTGATGCAGGACATCGCGGGCAACGAGTTCTGTCTCGACTGATCCATGGACGTCACCCTGCGCGAAGTGCGGGACGGCGACCTGCCCGCCCTCTTCGCCCAGACGAGCGACCCCGAGGGGATCCGCCTGGCGGCGTTCACCGCCGAGGACCCCTCGGACCGCGCGTGGTTCGACGCGCACTGGGAGCGGCTCCGCCGCGATCCGGCCGTCCTCGTGCGCACCGTCGTCGGCGTGCACGGGGAAGTCCTCGGTCACGTCGGCGTCTTCGGTCCGCCCGAGGAACGCGAGGTCACGTACTGGATCGGGCGCGAGTACTGGGGCCGTGGGGCGGCGACCGCCGCGCTGCGCGAACTGCTCGCCGCCCTGCTGGAGCGTCCGTTGCACGCCCGCGTGGCCGCCGACAACGGCGGCTCCGTCCGCGTCCTGGAGAAGTGCGGATTCGTGGTGACCCGCCGTGAGCGCGGCTTCGCGAACGCTCGCGGCGAGGAGATCGACGAGGTCGTCCTCACTCTCCCCGGCTGACGTCTCTCCGGCTGGCGACCGCCCGCCTGCCACCCCACCCGGACGGGTGAGTGGGTGCGCCTGACGCGGCGCGCCCGCCCGTCCGGTCAACCCCCGCGCGGTACCCCTTCGATGCAGCCGCCCCTCGCACCGAAACGGGTACTCATGACCCTCCGCCGTCCGGCCCGGGCCGCCCTGGTCCTCGCGCTCGCCTGCTCCGTCCTTCCCGCCGCCCCCGCCTGGTCGGTCCCCGCCACTCGGGCGATCATCCAACCCCCGCTCCCCGTCGAGGACTTCCCGCCCCAGGTCGCGCGGGCCTGCGGCACCTGGCGCACCCTCGGCTGGCCCGGCAACCCCCAGCCGGTCGACTTCCGCCTCCCCGGCCCGCAGTACGTCCGCGGCAGCAACCCGTACGGCAACCGCAGCGGCGACCTCCCGTCCGGCGGCACCTACCGCGAGTACGACGTCAACCCCCGCCCGACGCCCACCACCCGCCGTGACGCCGAGCGCCTGGTCCGCGACGCCACCACCGGCGATGCCTGGTACACCGCCGACCACTACGCCGACTTCCGCGAGATCTCCGATGGCTGCTGACACGCCCGACGCGGCCGATACGCCCGACGCGCCCCTCGGCCCGGCCCGGTGGGACCTCCTGCCCGGCCGGCCCTGGGCCGGGTTCGCCACCGGCACCCACCGGCTCCGCCTCGTCCGCGGCGACCACTGCCGCACCAGGGCCGCCCTGTTCACCGAGTGGGCCGAATCCCTGGCCTTCCCCAGCTACTTCGGCCGCAACTGGGACGCCTTCGAGGAGTGCCTGCACGACATCCTCCACCCGCCCGGCGCCGGGACCACCACCCACCTCCTCGTCCTGGTCACGGCCGCCGACGCCCTCCTCGCCGACGAGCCGCCCACCCAACTCTCCACCCTCCTGGCCATCCTGGACGCGGCGGCGGCCACCACCCTCACCGCAGCCTCGCCCCTCCGCGTCCTCTTCACCACCACCCCACCCCACGTCGCCCCCGCCGAACACCGCCTCCGCACCGCCGCCCGCGCCATCTGACCGCGCTGTCCGACAGCGCCGTCAGACCGTGCCGTCCGACCAGGGCGACCCCCTCACCGGCCCGGCCGAACACCCGGAACGGCCGCCACGCCCCCGGTGGGGCCGCGACGGGGTCCAGCAGCAGTGAGCCCTGCCGGAAGCGTTCGCCGTCACGGAGGAAGGCGGTGACCTCGCGGGCCTCACCCGCGTGCAGAGCCCTCACGTCCGCCTCGGCGCGCCCTGCGCCGGCTCCCGTGAACTGCTCGGCGAGGCGCCCCGGATGGCGGAGCAGGTCGGTGAAGGTCTGCGTTCCGGCCGCCCGTCGTACCCGTCCCATGTCCACCCCCGGCATCGCGCGACACGGTGCCGCGTTTGCCGCCCAGGGTAGTGACGTGGACGAACGGGGCGGCTCTCCGGTCGGCGCCGCTACCCCCGCACCTCCCCGTAGGCGCGGAGGAACACCTCCACCGCGGCCTCCGCGACGGCGTCCGGATCGGCGTCGGGCCGGTACTCCAGCGGGCCGGTGAGCAGGGCGAGGAAGTGCTCGGCGGCGGTCTCCGGGTCGCACGCGCGCAGGCGCCCGGCGAGGACCAGGCGGGCCAGGCGGTCGGCGAGGGCGGAGCGCAGTCGCAGGGCCGTCCGCTCCCGGGCGCTCGCCGGCAGGTCCGGGAACCGTGCGGCCTCGGCGCCCGCCAGTCGGTGGACAGCGCGCGCGTCCTCGTCGTGGCAGACCCGCAGCAGACCGCGGCCCACGGCCCGCAGCCCCTCGCGCGGGTCGGCGTCCGCCGCGACCTCGCGCAGTCCGTCCATGGCGGCGAGGCCCCGCGCGCCGACCCGGTCGGCGGCCGACTCGACGGCCTCGCGGTACAGGCTCTCCTTGTCGGAGAGGTGGTTGTAGACCGTCGGCTTGGCGACGCCCGCCTCCTGGGCGACCTCCTGGACGCAGGTCTGCGCGTAACCGCGCCGCGCGAACACCGCGAACGCACCGTCCACGATCGCCTGCCGCCGCTCGTCGCGCCCACGGGCTGTGCGCCCGTTGCCGGTTGACACTTCTGAACCCATGGGTTCAGTCTAGGGCTGAACCAGAAAGAACAGATTTCTGAACCAACCAGTTCAAGTTGAAGGGGTGGGACCGGCGTGATCGTTCACATGCTGCGCTTCGCGTTCAAGGAGACGGCGACCGACGAGGAGCGGGAGCACGTGCTCGTCCAGATGCGGCGCACCGCCTCCGTCGAGTCCGTCGTCTTCTCGACCGTCGGCCAGAACCTCGGTGACCCCGACGGCTTCACACACGCCTACTGCGTGGGCATCCCCGACCTGCCGGCCCTGCGGCGCTACATGCACGACCCGGTCCACCTGGCCGGCGACCCGGAGATCCTGCCCCACCTCGCCAGGATCGCCATCGGGCCGGACCTGTCCGACGACATGACGCCCGCTCTGGCCGGGCGGATCCTCGCCCTGCACGAGGAGAAGGTCGCCCTGTACCCGGAGTGGGCCGCCGAACTCGCGCCGCTCCTCGCGGCGTAGCGCGCCCCGCCGCCCCGGGCGTAGGGCCCCTCCGAAAGGGAGGTCCTAGGAGGCGACCTCCAGGAAGGCCAGCACCGCCAGCACCCGGCGGTGGTCCTCCTCCGAGGGCGGCAGGTCGAGCTTGAGGAAGATATTGGTGGTGTGCTTCTTCACCGCCCGCTCGGTGATCACCATGCGCTCGGCGATCGCGCCGTTGGAGCGCCCCTCCGCCATCAGCTGCAGCACCTCGCGCTCCCGGGGCGTCAGCCGGTCCAGCGGCTTCCTGTGCCCGGTGCTGCCGACCAGCGCGGCGATCACCTGCGGGTCGAGCGCGGTGCCGCCCGCCGCCACCCGCTGGACCGTCTCCACGAACTGGTCGGGGTCGAACACCCGGTCCTTCAGCAGGTAGCCGATCGCGCCGTGCCCGTCGGCGAGAAGCTCCTTGGCGTAGAGCTGCTCGACGTACTGGGAGAGCACCAGCACCGGCAGTCCGGGCAGGTGCCGTCGCGCCTCCAGTGCGGCCCGCAGGCCCTCGTCGGTGAACGTCGGGGGCAGCCGTACGTCGACCACCGCCACGTCGGGGCGCTCCGTGAGCAGGGCCCGCAGGAGGTCCGGTCCGGTGTCCACCGCGGCCACGACCTCGAAGTCGTAGGCCTGCAGCATCCGGACCAGGCCGTCCCTCAGGAGGAAGAGGTCCTCGGCGAGGACAACGCGCACGGCAGCTCCATGGTCAGGGTGGTGGGGCCGCCGTGCGGGCTGCGGACGGCCAGGAGTCCGTCGAAGGTAGCAAGCCGGCGCTCCAGGCCGCGCAGTCCGGTGCCGCGCGAGGGGTCGGCGCCGCCCGTCCCGTCGTCGGTGACC
Organism: Kitasatospora sp. NPDC057965; assembly: GCF_042887135.1. Classification (NCBI taxonomy): domain Bacteria; kingdom Bacillati; phylum Actinomycetota; class Actinomycetes; order Kitasatosporales; family Streptomycetaceae; genus Kitasatospora; species Kitasatospora sp. NPDC057965. The sequence continues at coordinate 46,868 of NZ_JBHVPZ010000012.1, read as the reverse complement.
TGGGCCTTCAGCAGGCCGTCCGCGTACCAGAGTTGGACGTCCACGCGGGCCGCGCCGGAGTGCTTGGCGGCGTTGGCCAGGGCTTCCGAGACGCCGAAGTAGACGGCGGACTCGACCGGCGCCTCGGGGCGGCCCGGCAGGTCGGCGGAGACCGTCACGTCCAGCGGGCTGTTCATGCCCAACGCCCGTACCGCGTCGACGAGTCCGCGGTCCGCCAGGACCGGCGGGTGGATGCCGCGAACCAGGTCGCGCAGCTCGTCGAGGGCGGTTGCGGAGGCCTGGCGGGTCTCGGCCAGCAGCTGCTTGGCGGCCTGCGGGTCGCGTTCGACCAGCCGCTCGGCGACGCCCAGGTTCATGCCCATGGCCACCAGCCGGGCCTGCGCGCCGTCGTGCAGGTCCCGTTCGATCCGGCGCAGTTCGGCGGCCTGGGCGTTCAGCGCGTCGCGCCGGGTCTCGGTGAGGTGGGCGACCTTGCGGCGGGCGGCCAGTGCCTCGGCGTGGGCGGTCGGGCCGAGCAGCGCCTTGGCGATCGCGGTGTGGGCGCGCAGCGCGGCGGGGGCGAGCGCCAGGCCGGCCGGGACGACGGGAAGCCCGAGCAGGGCGGCGGTCCGGGCGCTGTCGGCGTCCGTGATGTGCACCCACAGGAACGTGTTGTCGCCGCCGTGGGCCGCCAGGGTTTCCCAGATCCAGGGCGACAGCACGCCGAGCACGCCGTAGCCGATGACGGTCAGCGGGAGCAGCAGCAGGGTGAAGCCGACGGCCGGGTCCACGAGCAGCCAGCTCAGGTCCCGCCAGGTGGCCGGGTCGGTCAGGACCGTCCGGGAGCGCGCCCAGAGGCCGCGGAAGCCCGGTTCGGCCTCCGGCTGCGGCAGGTAGGGCTCGCGGATCTCGGTGCCGGACCAGCGGGCGGCCAGGGTGCGCCGCAGTCCGGCCAGCCGGCGGACCGCCAGGGCGAGCGGCGGCACCAGCAGGATGCCCACGCCGAGGCCCATCAGGCCGCCGGCGAAGGAGGCCGCGATGAGCAGGGCCATCTGCGGCACCACGAAGGCGGCCAGCGCCGCACTGTGCACCGTGGCCCGTAAGGCGTTGAGCAGCGGGCGGAGCAGCCGCAGCGGTCCCCGCCCGGTGTCCCGCTTCCCGTTCCCCGTAACGGTGTTGTCGTCGCTCACGACCGTTCCCCCCTCGTACCGGCCTCGCGGCCGGCTTCTTCGTGTGCTGCCCTTGCGCACCCAAGACTGCCGCAGGGCCGCTCCCCGATCACTGGACCTCGGGACACTCTTTCCGGGACCTGGGTACACCAAGGGCCCCGCACCGTCGCGGTGCAAGGCGTGACGGATCCCGGCGCCCGGGTGTGACGGCCGGCGCCGCACAGGAAGTCGGCCCGTCCGACTTCCCGTTCCAGGTCCGTGTCGCCGCGCCCGTCGTTCCGTCGCCGCGCGTCATCGCCTCACTACCTTGAACCGCACCGGCGGGGCCGCAACGGGGCGGTCCCGCTCCGGCCGAAGGGGAGTGGACGCATGAAGCGACGCACCGTCACCGTTCTCGGGGCCTGGTTGGCGGCGGCCGCCCTGGCCGTCGCGGTCCCGAACACCGCGTACGCGGCCCACGGGGTGCTGATCATCGACGGTTCCGCGCACCAGGACCCGAGCGGGTGCCTCCAGCTGGGCGACTTCGTCCGCCCGACGGTGACCAACCTGACCGACTCGGGCGTCCAGGTCTGGACGGGTTCGGGCTGCACGGGGCAGATCGAGCACGTGCTCGCCCCCGGCGAGACCTACGCGCCGATCGCCGGCCGGAGCGTCTACATCCGCTGATGCCCGCCGCCGCGCAGGAAGTCGGCCCGTCCGACTTCCTGCGCCGGCCCGTTCGACAACTTCAGTTACCAAAACCTTGATTGTTAACTATGGTTGTCGCATGTCGACTCCCGAGATCACCCCCGACGAGCAGACCGCCCTCGCCACCGCCCTGCTGGACGCCCTCAACCCGCTCGCCTCGGCCCTCCGCGCCCGGGCGACGGGACAGCCCGAGCACCGCATGTGGGACGGCGACCCGGCCGACGTGGCGCTCACCGTGCTCGCCGGCTGGAAGCTGGTCGACGCCGAGGTCAAGCGGCTGACGGCGGTCGCCGCCGGCACCGCCGGCTCGCACGGCGCGAGCTACGAGCAACTGGGCGCCGCCTGGGGCATCACCCGTCAGGGCGCCCGCAAGAAGTGGCCCGACGCCGTCCCCCGCCCGTCGTCCGCCGGCGCGGCCCCCGTGCTCCTCGAACTCTTCGACGGCGAGGCCGAGCTGACCCAGGACCTGGCCACCGGCCACTGGACCTGGACCGCGCAGGCCGCCGACGGCTCCCGCGGCACCCCCGCCCCCGGCGCCGCCCCGTGCACCAGCCGCGAGGAGGCGGCCGCCTACGCCGGCGCGTACCTCCGCGAGTTCGCCGCACCCCGCGACTGAACGGGCGGGCCCTGGGCCCGGGGGCCGATGGCCGGAGGGCGCCGTCCGGCTCTACAGCAGGCCGAGGCGGTCCAGGCCCAGGTAGGCGGGGCCGACGTCGGAGAGCCGGCCGCGGCGCAGCACGGTGTCGCGGAACTCCGCGAGGTCCATCAGCACCACCTCGATGAACTCGTTGCGGTCGTGCGCGAGACGGGCGGTGGGGGTGCAGTCGGTGGCGACGCAGGCGTAGCGCACGCCGTTGGAGTAGGCGTCGTGCCAGGTGGCGGTGACGAGGGAGACCTCGCCCCGGTAGCCGGTCTCCTCGGCGAGTTCGCGGGCGGCGGCCGCCTCGGGTGACTCGCCCGCCTCCACCACGCCGCCCGGCAGTTCGTACAGCACGGTCTGCGGGCCGGGCCGGAACTGCGCGGTCAGCACGATGCGGTGGTCCGGCGTCAGGGCGACGACGGCCGCGGCCGCGTACTCGTTGGCGAGGTGGAAGACCTCCTCCCGGCCGTCGGGCATCTCGAAGGTCACCCGGTCGGCGCCGCGGCCGTAGGCGCTGTGGATCGGCTCCCGGCGGAGCTCCCGCCAGTGTGCGTCGCCCATCGGGGTGGGCTCCTTCCGTGGGGCGCGCGGCCGACGCGTACCGCCGCCCGGCACACCGTCGCGCGGGCGTGTTCCCGGCGCGCAGACGCGGCCAGGGGCGCGCGCGGCGGCATGTGCAGGCGCAGGATAGCCGCGCGCCCCCTGGTCTGCGGGGATTCGCCGGAATCACGCGCCGCGACCGACCGTGCACCGTATGCTGCGCGAGACGCGTCCGGCCCGCCGCGGGGGTGGCCGTGGGTCGTTCAACTCCGTTCCCTGGCAAGGTGGTTCACTCATGAGGCAGACCAGTCGACGTAAGGACGACGGTGAGGTGACCTTCGAGCAGGTGACCGTCCTCTCCTTCGAGCCGCAGGGGGACCTCCGGGTCGACAGGGACGGCCGCGTCCTGCTGCTGAGCGAGCCCGCCAGCCTGACCCGCATCCCGGTCCGGATCGTCCGCGAGGACATGACGATCAAGCGCGTGGCGGGCTACTGGGTCACCTGGGCGGAATGGTTCGGCCCGGACGACATCCGCAACCACGCGCGCTGGGTCCCCGACGAGGAGTACGTCCGGCCGGACGGCGGCGGCCTCGACGGGCGGCTGGAGGTCACCGTGTCGGCGTACTGGGCGGTGGAGATCGAGCCGCGCCGGGCACGGCTGCGGACCAGCGAGGCCGTGGTGACCTTCCCGCCGGGGGCGGGGCTGCGCGAACTCGTCCTGGAGCGCCCCCTGCCGCAGCACCCGGCCACCCTCGTCGTCCATCTGACCCGCGCCTGCTGGTCGGACGGGCGCGGCGGCCAGGTGATCCACCACGGTTTCGCGGGCGAGCGGGAGGGTGTCGTGGGCGAGGGCGACGGCTGGCCGGGCGAGCCCGTGCACCGCTACGCGGAGTGCGCCACCGGCCACCTCCCGGGCGTGGTCGCCCACTGAGCCCCGCGCGACGGTTGCCCTAGCCGTCCCGGCCCGTGAGGCGGCGGACGGCGTCGGCGACCGCGCCGCGCAGTCGCTCCGGGGAGGCGTCCTCGCCGAGGACCATCCGCCGCACCTGAGGCATCGCCAGACTCCAGCCGACCAGGCCCATGGTGAGGAACAGCAGGGTGCGCGCCTGCTCCTCGTCGCGGCCGGTGGCCGCGGCGGCGGCGCGGACCTTGTCGTCGTAGTGCCGGGTGCGCCGCTCCTCGCCGGGGACGGACTCCTCGCCCAGTTGCAGCGCCTCCCACATCAGCAGGCGCAGCGCCTGCGGGTGGGCGCGGTGGTAGTCGAACAGCCGCTCGGCGTACGCGCCCAGGTCGGCGGCCGGACCCCCCGCGGCAGCCGCGCCGTCTCCCGCGGCCGCCGCGTCCCCGCCCGCGGCCGGGGCGGGCGGCACCGCCTCGGCGAGGTCGGCCATCAACTGCTCCAGGACGGCCGCGAACAGCCCGTCCTTGTCGCCGAAGTAGTCGTAGATCGCCCGCTTGTTGGCCTGTGCGGCGGTGGCGATCCGGTCCACCCGCGCGCCGGCGACGCCGTACCGGGCGAACTCGTCGGTCGCCGCGCCGAGGATGCGCTGCTGGGTGGCCTTCGCGTCGTACGCCATGCCGTCATCGTAGCGGTGACTGAACCGGACGGTTCGCTTGACGTCGAGAGATCCTCGCTCCTAGCATCCTGTCGAACCGAGCGAACCAACTGGTTCGTTCGGATGCGTGCTCCGCTCCTCGACCCAGGACGGCAACCGTGAACCGCTCCGCCCCGCCGACACCGCCCCTGCGCCGCGGCACCCCGCTCGTCATGGCGCTCGCCTGCGGCGTCGCCGTCGCCAACGTGTACTTCCCGCAGGCCCTCACCCCGCTGATCGCCGACGGCCTCGACGTGCCGCCCGGCGCCGCCGCCACCATCGCCACCGCCGCCCAACTCGGCTACGCGGCCGGCATCTTCCTGCTCGTCCCGCTCGGCGACCGGCTGCCCCGCCGGCCCCTGCTGAGCGTGCTGCTCGCGGTGACCGCGGCGGGCCTGCTCGCCGCCGGACTCGCCCCGGCGCTCGGGCCGCTGGTCGCCGCGAGCGCGGTGGTCGGCGCGGCCACCGTGGTGCCGCAACTGCTGGTCCCGATGGCCGCCGGACTCGTCGACGGCGCGCGCCGCGGCGCCGTGATCGGCGTCCTGCAGGCGGGGCTGATCGCCGGGGTGCTGCTCGCCCGCACCTTCGGGGGGCTGCTCGGAGGCGCCCTCGGCTGGCGAGCCCCCTACCTGGTCGCGGCCGGGCTCGCCGTCCTGCTCGCCGTCGCCCTCCGGGCCGCCCTGCCGGGGGAGCCGCCCGCGCCCGCCCGCGAGCGCCCGGGCTACCGCCGGCTGCTCGCCGACACCGTCCGCCTGCTGCGCACCGAACCGGGACTGCGCCGCTCCGCGTTCTACCAGGCCTGCCTGTTCGGCGGCTTCAGCGCCGTGTGGACCAGCCTCGCGCTGCTCGTCACCGGTCCGCGCTACGGCTACGGCCCGCAGGCCGTCGGCGTGCTCGCGCTGCTGGGCGCCGCCTCCGTGTTCTGCGCCCCGGCCGCGGGGCGCCGGGCCGACCGGTACGGCGCGGACCGGGTGAACCTCTGCTGCCTGCTCGCCGCCCTCCTGGCGGCGGCCGTGCTCACGGCGGGCTCGGCGGGCGGTCCGGTGGGCGTGGCCGGGCTGGCGCTCGGGCTGCTGCTGCTCGACGCCGCCGTCCAGGCCAACCAGGTCGCCAATCAGGCGCGCCTGTTCGCCCTGCCGCCGGAGATCCACAGCCGGCTCAACACGGCGTACATGACCTGCTCCTTCCTCGGCGGCAGCGCGGGTTCCTGGCTCGGCGTCAGGGCGTACGGCGCCGCCGGCTGGCCGGGCGTCTGCGCGCTGACGGCGGCCGGTGCGGCCCTCGCCCTGGCGCGCGCCCTGCTCCCCGCCCGCCGGCCCTCCGTCCGGTCCGCCCCGTCCGCGAGTCCCGTCCCGTCCGCACCGTCCGCCCCGCCCGCGAGTCCCGCCCGTCCGAGAGGAAACCCGTCATGACCTTCCCCGCCATGCCCCCCGCCGTGCTCCGGTTCTTCCACGCCTCCCAGCAGGGCGACGCCGACGCCTGGGCGGACGCCTTCAGCGCCGACGGCGTGTTCCACGACCCGGTCGGCAGCGAGCCGATCGTCGGGCGGGAGGCGATCCGCGCGTTCATCGCCTCCGTCCTCCCCGGCTTCGACCCCTTCCTCGGCCTCACCCCGCGCGAGGCGCACACCGTCGGCCGCAGCGTCGCGGTGGCGTGGAGCGGCGCGGCGGTCGCCCAGGACGGCCGCCCGGTCAACTGGTCCGGCATCAACGTCTACGAACTCGACGACGAGGGTCTCATCCGCGAGGCCAGGGCCTACTTCAACAGCGCGGTCTTCCGCGCCCAGCTCACCGACACCCAGCTCACCGACACCCGGCCCGACGCCCGGCCCGACGCCCGGCCCGGCGCCTAGGCCGTCGCGGCCGCCGCCGGCCACCCCGCCCGCAGGCCCACCCGGCGGGCGGGGACGCCGGCCCAGATCTCGCCCGGCCCCGTCGAGCGGGTCAGCACGGCGTTGGCGCCCACGACGGTGCCCGCGCCGACCGTCAGCACACCCTCCTTGCACACCACCTTGGCGCCCGCGCACAGCACCGCGCCGTCCTCCACCACCACCCGCCGCATCGCGCTCTCCTCCTGCGGCACCCACGGGTCGGCCCGTCCGACGGTCACGCCGTTGTACAGCGTCACCCCGGCGCCGAGCGTGGTGTACGGGTGCAGCACGGTCCCGAAGCCCCGGTGGAACACGACGAGGCCCGGCCCGATCTCGGCCGCGGCCGGCACCTCCATCCCGTAGAACGCGAGCGCCTCCTGGACCAGGCGGCCCAGGAGGCGGTGGCGGCGGCGGTAGATCAGCGCGGTGACGAGTGGCATCCACCCATTGTGGCCGGACCGTCACGCCCGGTCGCGCGTGTCGGCGGCTACTTCACGTCCGGCACGGCGGTGTCGTTGCGGAAGGCGTCGAAGACCTGCTTGGCCTTCGCGGTGTCCCACTTCACCGCCGACTCCCCGGTGTTGGTCTTGAAGTCCGGGTTGGCGATCGGCACCGTGATGCTCCTGCCGCTGCCGCCGTTGACGTCCTTCATGGCGAGGAACAGCGAGCCCAGGTCGGTCAGCCCGGCGTCGTCGTCGACGATCAGCGTGCCGAGGCCGGAGGAGACCAGCGGGTAGAAGGTGAACGGGTTGAGCACGGTGGCCGGCGAGGCGGCCTGCTTGGCCAGCGCGCCGAGGAACTTCTGCTGGTTGCGCATCCGGCCGAGGTCCTGGTCGGCCATCTGGTGGCGCTGGCGGACGAAGGCGAGCGCCTGGGTGCCGTCGAGGCTCTGGCAGCCGGCCTTGAGGTCGAGGCCGGAGTCCTTGTCCTTGACGTCCTGCTCGATGCACATGTCCACGCCGCCGACCGAGTCGACGATGCCCACGAAGCCGGCGAAGCCGATCTCGGCGTAGTGGTCGATGCGGATGCCGGTGTTCGTCTCCACGGTCTGCGCGAGCAGCTTGCCGCCGCCCGCCGCGAAGGCCGAGTTGATCTTCGCGGTGGTCGACTTGACGGGCTTGCCGTTCTCGCCGGGGTGCTCGGGGATCGGCACCCAGGAGTCGCGCGGGATGCTCATCAGGGTGTTCCCGTTGTCCCCGATGTGCAGGATCATCATCGAGTCGCTGCGCTTGCCGCCCGCGTGGCCGGTGTGCAGGTCCTCCTCCTGGGAGTCGGAGAGGCCGTTGCGGCTGTCGGAGCCGACGATCAGCCAGTTGGTGCCCTTGCCCGCGGCCGGCCGGCCGGGGTAGTCGCCGAGCACGTCCTCGTGGTTGAGCTTGGAGTCCGCCCAGAACCAGGTGGAGACGGCGGTCAGCATCAGGGCGATCAGCACGCCGAAGACCGACCACTTGACGATCCGGCGCCGGGGCCAGCGCGAGGGGCGGGCGGCGGCGGGCGCCTGCGGCCCGCCGGGGGGTATCGGACCGCCGGGCGTCCCCGGACCGCCGGGACCGCCGGGGGCGCCCTGGCCCGGGACCCCCGGCCGCGCACCGGCCTGGCCCGGCTGCCCGGGCCGCCCCGGGCCGGGGCCGTGGCCCTGCGGGGGCCCGTACCCGGGCGCCTGCGGCTGCCGCGCCTGCTGGGGCGGCTGCGCCTGCGGCTGGGGCTGCCGGGGCGCCGGGGCGCCCGGCCCGCGCGGGTTCAGCGAGGCGGGCAGCGGCCGCTCGGCGCCGCCGCCCTGCCCGTACGCCGGGCCACCGCCACCGTTGCCGCCGCCGTACGGGTTCCCGCCGCCCCCCGGGCGGCCCTCCTGCCACGTGTTCATGTGGGAGAGGATGCCCGACGCCGGGACCGGTGACTCCCCCCGGGGCCCCCACCAGGGCCCTTGTAGCAGTTTTGATGCACGCACCGGATCGTTCCGCGGCAAGGTGCCGACGGGTGTGTTCCCGGCGCCCGCCGGACCAGGTCCCCCGCGCCCCCGTCTCACCATCCGTCTCACCTGGTGTTCGTCTGACGGGACGATCCTTGACCGCCCGGAACGGTGCGTGTTTGCATGACTGCCATGGATCAGCGATGGACCCTCACGCGTCGGCGGCACGTCGACCTTCTGCGTGTGTCCTGTTCGCTCTGTTGTGGCTGACGCTCGCCCGTCGAACCCCACCACCTTCCTCCTCCTTCCTTCCCGACGCTGCCCGCGCAGCGCGCTCACCGCTGCCCGTCGCCCCGCCGGTCGCCGTCCGCCGACCGGCGCGCCCCGCGCCCGGTGAGTGCCCCGCGCCGTTGAAGCGCCGCCCCGCTTCCTCCCCGAGGTGAACCCCATGGCCACCGTCCTGTCCGTCTCCGGCTCCCCGTCCCCGACCTCCCGCACCACCCGACTGCTGCGCCTCGTCGACGCGCGGCTCGAGGAGCGCGGCCACCGCGTCGTCCCCTTCGAGGTGCGCAGCCTGCCCGCGCACGCGCTGCTCTCCGCCGACCTGTCGCACCCCGAGCTGGCGGCCGCCCTGGAGCTCTTCGCCGCCGCCGACGGCGTGGTGATCGGCACCCCGGTCTACAAGGCCGCCTACTCGGGCCTGCTCAAGGCGCTGCTGGACGTGCTGCCGCAGTACGCGCTGCGCGACAAGGCCGTGCTGCCGCTCGCCACCGGCGGCTCCACCGCGCACGTGCTGGCGGTGGACTACGCGCTGCGGCCGGTGCTCAGCTCGATGGGGGCCGACCACATCACCCAGGGCTGGTTCGTGCTGGACCGTCACATCACCGTCCGGGAGGACGGCACCACCGTGATCGAGCGCGAGACCGACGTGCTGCTGCGCCCCGTCGTGGACGGGTTCGCGGCCGCCCTGGAGCGCCGGGCCGCCCCGGCCCTGGCCTCCTGACGCCCGGCCGGCGCCCGGCGCGCCGGCCCCCGCACCCCCAGGCCCCGTCCGGCGACCCGCCGGGCGGGGCCCCGGCGTAGGCGGGCCCCTCGCCCCAGCAGGGCCTTCGCCCCGGCGGGCCTCCCTACGGGCGGACCCTGACCGGGCCCCGGCCGACCCCTAGGGGGAGGGGGCCGGCACCCCGTACAACTCCGGTTGGGCCGCTTCCTACCGTCGGATGACGAGGCGCGAGCGCCCGGCTCCTAACGTGGATCACATCCCCGCCGGTCCGAGGCGGACCCGGCGCGATCGGGTCCGGGCCCCCGGTGCACCGGCAGGGTGTAGCTAACTCCCGGTCGAAAACTATCCCCTGCGCGATGTCGCCGGACGGGTGGAACGGACGAGGCTGGGGGCAACGGGTGGGCCCACTTCTTAGGAGACGACAGTGACGACGGCAGCAGCAGCCGTGTACGACCCCCAGCTCCCCGGCGGTGCCGCCGCCGTCGCCGCCTCGGCTCGTCAGGTGACCAAGTCCTACGGCTCCGGCGAGACCAGGGTCACCGCCCTGGACGCGGTCGACGTCGACATCCAGCGCGGCCGCTTCACCGCGATCATGGGCCCCTCGGGCTCCGGCAAGTCGACCCTGATGCACTGCCTGGCCGGGCTGGACACGGTGACCCAGGGGCGGATCTGGATCGGTGACACCGAGATCACCGGTCTGAAGGACAAGCAGCTCACCAGGCTGCGCCGGGACAAGATCGGCTTCATCTTCCAGGCCTTCAACCTCCTGCCGACGCTGAACGCCCTGGAGAACATCACGCTCCCAATGGACATCGCGGGCCGCAAGCCCGACCAGGCCTGGCTGGACCGGGTGGTGGAGACGGTCGGCCTCTCCGGCCGGCTGAAGCACCGTCCGACCCAGCTCTCCGGCGGCCAGCAGCAGCGCGTCGCGGTGGCCCGGGCACTGGCCGCCCGGCCCGAGATCATCTTCGGCGACGAGCCTACCGGGAACCTCGACTCCCGCTCCGGCGCCGAGGTGCTCTCCTTCCTGCGCCGCAGCGTCGACGAGCTGGGCCAGACCATCGTGATGGTCACCCACGACCCGGTCGCCGCCGGCTACGCGGACCGCGTGCTGTTCCTCGCCGACGGCGTGATCGTCGACGAGATGCACGCCCCGACGGCCGACTCCGTCCTCGAACGCATGCGCCGTTTCGACGGCAAGCGCACCAGCTGAGCGGGCAGGGGCGGACAGGACCATGCTGCTCAAGACGTCACTGCGGAGCTTCCTCGCCCACAAGGGGCGGATGCTGCTCTCGCTGATCGCGGTCGTGCTGTCGGTCGCGTTCGTGTCCGGGACGCTGGTGTTCTCCAACACCGCGACCAGCACCTTCGACAAGCTCTTCGCGTCGACCGCCTCCGACCTCTCGGTCGGGCCCGCCAAGCCGGAGTTCGGCTTCGATCCGCGCGGCAAGACGCTGACCGTACCCGTCGACAGCGTCCGGAAGGTCGCCGCGATCCCCGGCGTGAAGTCGGCGATCGGCCAGGTGTCGGTGCAGAACGCCACCCTGGCCGACGCGGCCACCAACAAGGCGGTGGGCCCGACCTCCGGCGCCCCGACGATCGTCGGCAACTGGGCGGACACCCCGCGCAACGCGGTCGAGATCACCTCCGGCCACGCCCCGCAGGGCGCCGACCAGGTCGTCATCGACGCGGACACCGCCAAGAAGGCCAAGCTCGGCCTGGGCGGCAGGCTGCGCGTGATCACCGCCGACAAGCACGACTTCACCATCGTCGGCATCGCCACCTTCAAGACCACCAACCCCGGTGCGGCGCTGGCCTTCCTGTCCACCGAGACCGCGCAGAGCGTGCTGCTCGGGCAGACCGCCTACACCTCGGTCGAGGCGTTCGGCGACGGCAGCCGCTCCGACGAGCAGCTCAAGTCCGCCGCGCTGGCCGGGCTCGGCGCCGGCGTCCAGGCCAAGACGGCCGCCGAGCAGAAGGCGGAGAACAGCGACAGCGTCGGCTCCTTCCTGGACTTCATGAAGTACGCGATGCTCGGCTTCGCCGGCATCTCGCTGCTGGTCGGCGGCTTCCTGATCATCAACACCTTCTCGATGCTGGTCGCCCAGCGCACCCGGGAGATCGGGCTGCTGCGCGCCGTCGGCGGCAGCCGCCGGCAGGTCAACCGCTCGGTGCTGGTGGAGGCGCTGCTCCTGGGCACCCTCGGGTCCACCGTGGGCATCGGCGCCGGCCTCGGCCTGGCGGTCGGGCTGATCCAGCTGATGAACGCGGCCGGCATGCACCTCGACGCCGGGGACCTGAAGGTCGGCACGGACGTCTTCGTCGCCGGGTACGCGGTGGGCATCGTGATCACCGTGCTCGCGGCCTGGATACCGGCCCGCCGGGCCGGCCGGATCGCGCCGATCGCCGCGCTGCGCGACCACGGCACCCCGGCCGAGGCCCGCTCCAACACCGTCCGGGCGGTCATCGGCCTGGTGCTGACGGCGGGTGGCGGCGGTCTGCTGGTGCTGGCCTCCGGCGCGGAGAAGATGATCACCGGCGGCCGGTACTTCGGGCTGGGCGTGCTGTTCACCCTGGTCGGCTTCGTGGTGCTCGGCCCGCTGCTGGCCACCACCGTGGTGCGGGTGCTCGGCGCCCTGCTGCCCACCGTGTTCGGCCCGTCCGGCACGCTCGCCCAGCGCAACGCGATGCGCAACCCGCGCCGCACCGGCGCCACCGCGGCCGCGCTGATGATCGGACTGGCGCTGGTGATCGGTGCCTCGGTCTTCACCTCCTCGATGATCAAGTCCACCAATGAGCAGCTCGACCGTTCGGTGGGCGCCGACTACATCGTCCAGGCCGGCCGCAACGGCGTCTCCCCGGAGATCGTCGACGCCGTCCGCGGGACCTCGGGCATCGACCACGTCATCGAGCAGAAGTCCCTGCCCGCGCACTTCACCACCCCCGACGGCAAGACCTCGGAGCAGGGCGTCTCGGCGGTCTCCGCGCGGTTCACCGAGGACTTCCGGCTGCCGGTGAAGGAGGGCAGCGCCGACTCCCTCAAGCAGGGGTCGCTGGCGGTCGGCGAGGACTTCGCCAAGGAACGCGGCCTCAAGGTCGGCGACAGCATCACGATCGACTACGGCCAGGGCCGGGTCCAGTCGCTGCCGGTCGGCGTCATCATGACCAAGGGCAACTCGCTCTTCGACGGCAACACCTTCGCCTCGCTCGACGCCGTCGCCGAGGCTGTGCCGGCCGCGGACCTGCCGGTGGACGCCGTGCTCTTCGGCAAGGCCGCCGCCGGGGCGGACGTCGCCAGGACGCTCACCGCCCTGGAGGACTCGCTCAAGGAGTACCCGCAGGCCAATGTCCGTGACCAGGCCGGCTACAAGGAGCTCGTCCAGGACCAGATCAACGGTCTGCTCAACATGATCCTCGGGCTGCTCTTCCTGGCGATCGTGGTCGCGGTGCTCGGCGTGGTCAACACCCTGGCGCTCTCGGTGGTCGAGCGGACCCGCGAGATCGGCCTGCTGCGGGCGATCGGGCTCTCCCGCCGCCAGCTGCGCCGGATGATCCGCCTGGAGTCGATGGTGATCGCCCTGTTCGGCGCGGTGCTCGGCACCGTGCTCGGCCTGGCCTGGGGCGTCACCGGTCAGCGGGTGCTGCGGACGCAGGGTCTGGAGTCGCTCTCCGTCCCGGTCGCCACGATCCTGCTCACGCTGGCGGTCTCGGTGGGCATCGGCCTGCTGGCCGCCCTCATCCCGGCCTTCCGGGCCGGGCGGATGAACGTCCTCGCGGCGATCGCGACGGACTGACCGGTGGCGACCCCCGGATCGGGGGACCGGGGGTCGCCACCGGGGGGACGGGGGAAACAGGGGGAGGGGCAGGGTGCCGTGCGCACCCTGCCCCTCGCCGTTGCACGTGAGCCGGCCGGCTCATGGGCAGATGATGTCGCTCGCCCGCTCGGCGCCGGTCGTCTCCGCCGCCCCCGGCTCGCTCCCGGATGCGGCCGGGTGCGCCTCGCCCGCCGGGCCGGACGGGCCGGACGGTGCCGCGCCCGACCCCGTGAGCAGCGGGGCGGGCGGGGGAGCGGGGAGCGGGGTGGGGAGCGCCGTGGGCGTGGCCGCCGCCGGGTGGTCCGTGCCCGCGTACAGCTGGAGGACCATCCCCAGCCCGGGCACCGGGGTCAGCTCGGCCTCCGGCACCGCGCCCGCCAGCGTCCACGCCGACTCCGCCCAGCGCGGGTCGTACCGGATCACCGTCCGCCCGGGCGCGGTGCCGGCCGGGGCGTTGGACGGCACCCCCGTGGTGGCGAACCCCGCCCGCCGCAGCTCGGTGTCCACCCGCGCGCCCAGCCCCGCGGTGCCCGCCGCGTTGAACACCTGGACGTGCACCTGCTCCGGCGCGACGGCAGCCGCCGCACCCGCCGAACCCGTACCCGCACCCGCCGCAGGATCCGCCCCCGAGCTCCCCGAACCCCCCGAGCCCCCCGGCCCGTCCGGCCCCGCCCCGCCCGTCAGCGGCCGTCCTTCCCGGACGGCGTCGAACAGCTCCCGCGCCCGCTCCTCGTCCCAGAGCACCGTCGACCCCCACCCGGCGACCGGATGGTCCACCGAGGCCAGCGGCACGGTCACGAAGTCGGCCCGCCCGGCCGTCAGGTCCTTCATCCGGGTCCCCAGGGTGATCAGGTCGTCGGCCGCGAGCCCCTTGTCGGCCTTGACCGAGCCGAGCAGGCTGTCCGTCACCCGGGCCAGCCGCACCGGGTTGAGCAGGGTGCCGCTGCTGGTCACCTCGTGCAGCAGCTCGGCGACGAACTTCTGCTGCCGGTGCATCCGCCCCAGGTCGGAGCTGCCGTCCACGTGCCGCGCGCGCACGTACTTGAGCGCCCCCGCGCCGTCCAGGGTGCTGGTGCCGGCCGGCAGGTCCAGGCCCGAGTACTCGTCCTTGAGCGGCTTGGCGGTGCAGACCCGGACCCCGCCGACCGCGTCCACGGCGGCGACGAACCCGGTGAAGTTCACCTGGAGGTAGTGGTCGATCCGCAGCCCGGTGTTCTGCTCGACGGTGGCCACGGCCAGCTGCGGCCCGCCCAGCCCGTACGCCGCGTTGATCTTCCCCTTGCCGGCCGGGACGTCCTTGCGCGTCGCCGGGTCCCGGTGGGCGGGGATGTCGACATAGGAGTCGCGCGGAATGCTGATCACACTGGCCCGGGAGCCGTCCCCGGCGAGCCGGACGATCATCATCGTGTCGGTGCAGTGGCAGGACTCGCCCCCGGCGTGCAGCACGCTCTTCAGCGTCTCCTCCGGGATGCCCTCGCGCTCGTCGGTGCCGACCACCAGGAAGGTGCTGGCGCTGTCGTCGGCCGGGCGGGCCCGGTCGCCGCTGAAGGCGTCGACCCGGTCGATCGACCCGATGCCGTGCAGCACCGCCCAGCCGCCGCCCGAGGTGGCGAGGATGCCGAGGGCGACACAAGCGGCCAGCCGCCGGAGCCAGCGGCGCAGCCGTCCGGTCGAGGATCCGGGCCGTGACGGCGAGGCACCGGCCGGGCCTCCGGGCCGCGCGGCGGAGAGGGGGGAGACGGGCATCTCTCGGATGGTAGGGGCGTCCCGGCCGGGCCGGGTGAGGGCGCGCCGGGCCCGGGGAGTACGGTGGGCCCCGATCGGTGAAACGTTCCTCCTGGCGCTCTCCGGCGACGCTGGAACGTTCCGTCGGCAATCCTTCGCATACGGTCGCTCCGGGCCGGGCTCAGCGCCCAGACCGGGACAAGACGACACCCCGCCCACACCGGTACGGTTGGCCCCGATGAACACCAAGGCTGCTGAGGAGCTGCCGGCGGTCTCCGTGATCATGCCGGTGCTCAACGAGGAACGACACCTGCGTACGGCCGTCCGGCACATCCTGGAACAGGAGTACGCCGGGCCGATGGAGGTGGTGATCGCCCTCGGTCCGTCCACCGACCGCACCGCGCAGATCGCCGCCGAACTCGTCGCCGAGGACCGCAGGGTGCGGACCGTGGAGAACCCCACCGGGCGTACCCCCGCAGGGCTGAACGCCGCGATCCGGGGCTCCAGTCACCCGATAGTGGTACGGGTCGACGGTCACGGCCTGCTGACCCCGGGCTACATCACCACGGCGGTCAGGCTGCTCTGCGAGATGGAGGCCGCCAACGTCGGCGGCATCATGCACGCCGAGGGCGAGACCGAGTGGGAGAACGCGGTCGCGGTCGCGATGACCTCCAAGATAGGCGTCGGCAACGCCGCCTTCCACACCGGCGGCCTGGCCGGCCCGGCGGACACCGTCTACCTCGGGGTGTTCCGGCGCGAGGTGCTGGAGCGCCTCGGCGGCTACAACGAGGAGTTCGTCCGCGCCCAGGACTGGGAGCTCAACTACCGCATCCGGCAGGACGGCGGCCTGGTCTGGTTCACCCCGCAGCTGCGCGTCACCTACCGCCCCCGGCCCAGCGTCAAGGCGCTCGCCAAGCAGTACAAGGACTACGGCCGCTGGCGCCGGGTGGTCACCCGGTACCACCGGGGCTCGGTCAACCTGCGCTACCTCGCGCCCCCGGCCGCCTTCCTCGGCGTCACCCTCGGGCTGGTGCTCGGCGTGGCCGTCCACCCGGCCTTCCTGGCCGCGCCCGGGGCCTATGTGCTCGGCATCAACGGCGGCGCGCTGGCCGAGGGCCGCGGCCTGTCGCTCAAGGCGAAGGCGCTGCTGCCGGTGGCCTTCGCGACCATGCACCTCAGCTGGGGCTTCGGCTTCCTCACCTCGCCGCGCTCGCTGGCCCGCAAGGTGATCGGCAGCCGCTCCCCGTCCGCCGCCGACGTGGTCGTCGAACGCGGCTGACCCCCGGCGGCCCCTCCCGGGCACCAATCGGCCAATCCCGCGGACCCGCCCTCCCGTTCCCGCCCCCGGCGCTATCGTCGGGCGCCATGGGGACAGTTGAGGGCGGGTCCGCCGCCGTTGCGGGGCCCGCCGCCGCTTCCGCGGGTGCCGGGGCCCGGGTCGAGCCGACCGCCGACGTCGACGGGCGCGCGGTGCTCGGCGCCGGGACGACCGTCTGGCACCTCGCCCAGGTCCGCGAGGACGCGGTGATCGGCGCGGAGTGCGTCATCGGCCGCGGCGCCTACGTCGGCCCCGGCGTGCGCATCGGCGACCGGGTCAAGCTGCAGAACCACGCGCTGGTCTACGAGCCGGCGGTGCTGGAGGACGGCGTGTTCGTCGGCCCGGCCGCGGTGCTCACCAACGACCTCTACCCGCGCTCGGTGGACGTCGACGGCCGCCTCAAGCGCGGCGACGACTGGCACGCCCGCGGGGTGACGCTCCGCCAGGGCTGCTCGATCGGCGGCCGGGCCGTCCTGGTCGCCGGGGTGACGGTGGGCCGCTGGGCCCTGGTCGCGGCCGGCGCGGTGGTGCACCGGGACGTCCCGGACTTCGCCCTGGTGGCCGGCGTGCCGGCCCGCCGGATCAAGTGGGTCGGCCGGGCCGGCGAGCCGCTGGAGCCGGCCGGCGAGCACCGCTGGCGCTGCCCGCGCACCGGCGAGGAGTACCGGGAGTCCGACGGCCTGCTGGCCCCGGCGGAGCCGTCCTGACGTTCGGCCGCTCGGCGCAGACGGACTACTTGGCGCAGACGTCGGTGTCGTCGGCCTGGACCCGCTGGAGGTCCTTGGGCGCCTCGGTCGCCGGAGCGCTCGGGGTCGCCGCCGCGGCGGCCGGCGCGTCCTTGCCCAGCACCAGCACCAGCCCGTCCTTGGCGGTCAGCTTCGGGTCCGCCTTGACCGCGTCGGCGGGCAGGCCCAGCGCACCGGCCAGCGCCGCCGCCTCGGCGGCCCTGCCGGCCGGGTGGGAGACGGTGGTGGCCGCCGCGACGGGCGCGTTGGCGGAGGTCGCGGCCCGGGCGTAGCCCTTCGCCTGGAGCCGGTCGACGGCCTGCTGCGCCTGCCCGGGCGTCCCGCTGCCGTTGCGCACCGTCACCCGCAGCTGCTTCGTGTCCACCACCGGAGCGGCCGCGGACGGCGCCGCCTCGGGGGTGGCCGGAGCGGTGGCCGGAGCATTGGCGGCCGGAGCCGCGGCAGCCGGAGCGGTGGCGGCCGCGGTCTGCGGGGCGGCCGGGTCCGCCGCCCCGGTCAGCGACCGGTCGCCCCCGACCATCGAGAACAGCTGCCCGGCGTCCGGCTGCTTGAGCACCAGCCGGTTCTCGTCCGTCGGGTCGTCCAGCACCGGCACGGTGGCGAAGGTGATGTTCCCGGTGTCGACCTTGCTGACGTCCAGCGCGAGGTCCTTCAGCTTGTCGACGCTGTCGATCCCGGAGTCGACGGTGAGCGCCTTGGTGGAGGCGTCCGCCAGCTTCCACAGCTTGGCCGGGTTGGTCAGGGTGTCGCTGCTCTTGACCGAGCGGATCATCGAGCTGATGAACTGCTGCTGCAGCGGGATCCGGGTGAGGTCGCCGCCCTGCCCGACGGCGTGCCGGGTACGGACGAAGGCGAGCGCCTCGTCGCCCTGGACGACGTGCCGGCCCTTGCTCATCTTCAGGTGCGAGTCCGGGTCGTTGATGTCCTTGGCCGCGCACACCTCGACGCCGCCGACGGCGGTGGAGAGCGTCTTCACGGCATCGAAGTTGACCATCACGAAGTGGTCGACCCGGATCCCGGTCATCTTCTCGACGGTCTTCCAGGTGCAGCCCGGATCACGGCCCTCCTGGCCGAGGCTGTTGTTGAACATCGTGCGCGACGCACCGGGGATGGTCTTCCCATCCGGCGTCCGGCAGTCCGGGACGGGCACCATGAGGTCGCGCGGGATGCTGAGCACGGTCGCGTTGGTGCGGTCCTTGGCGACGTGGAACAGCAGGGTGGTGTCGGCGTGCCCGGCGCTGCCCTCGTCACCGTACGAGCGGCCCAGGCCCTCCCGGCTGTCGGTGCCGATCACCAGGATGTTCATGGCGTCGCCGGCCGGCTTGGGCCGCTCCGCCTCGTCGCCCAGCTGCACCTTGACGGCGGTGATGTTGTTGTTGAGGTGCTGGTACGCGTAGTACGCGCCGCCGCAGCCGGCCACCAGGGCGAACGCGCCGAGGCCGCCGGACCACTTCAGCAGCCGTCGGCGGCGGTTGCGCCGGGCCGTGCGCGCCCGGCGGTGGGCGCCCCGGCCGCCGCCGGCCGGGGGCGCGGCGGCGGGTGCGGGTACCGGCGCGGGCACGGGTGCCGCGGGCTCGGCCGCGCTGCCCCGGCGCTGGACGGGGATGCCGTGGGCGGGGTCGGACGGGGGCCGCTCCGCGTCCGGCGTGACGCCCTGGGTGTCCTGCTGCACGGGTGTTCCCCTCCCTCCGACCGGTTCACGGGACGGTGCGCGAATTGCGCGACCGACTCGGACACCCTAGACGAGCCGGGTGGGGGGATTGTTCCGGATGTGATCTCCGCCATCACCCGGGACGTGATTCACCGCGTCATTTCCCCAGGTGAAATCGGGTGCTGGGAATTTCCGGGGAGAGCCCTTCAAGATCATGGTCCGTGTACGGAATGGTGATCCGATGAGCAGATGAGCCGTACCGGTACGGGTCAGTGCATCGCGCACGCGTCCACGTCGGCGGTCCGCCCCTCGAACGACGGCGGAGTGCTCACGCTCGGTGACGGAGCCGCCGACGGAGCCGCCGACGGGCCGGCCGACGGACTCGCCGCCGGCGCCGCCCGGACCGTCGGCGAGGGCCCCGACCCCGGCGGCCGCACTTCCACCGGCCGGTCGTCCCGCAGCGCCGCGAACAGCTGCGTGGTCTGCGGCTGCACGAACTCGTCCCGGTCCGAGTCGAACCGGTACGGCTGCCGCGGCGCCGTCAGGAAGGTGACGTCCGCCGACGGGATCTCCCGCAGGTCCTGGGTCAGGTCGTACAGCGCGCCCAGCGAGGACAGCCCGCCGTCGGCCCGCACCGACGAGGTCGCCGCGTCCAGCACCGGCCACAGCTTGGTCGGATTGAGCAGCACGTCCTGCGACTGCACCTTGCGGATCAGCGCCGCCAGGAACTGCTGCTGACGCCCCATCCGCTGGGTGTCGCTGCCGTCGCCGAGGGTCTCCCGCGCCCGGACGTAGCCGAGCGCCTGCTCGCCGTGCAGGGTCTGCCGCCCGGCCGGCAGGTCCAGCTTGGCGTCCTTGTCGTGGATCGGCTGCGGGACGCACACCTCGACCCCGTCCACGGCGTCCACCATCCGCTTGAACCCGGCGAAGTCGACGATCACGTAGTGGTCGATCCGGATGCCGCTGAGCTGCTCGACGGTCCGGATCGAGCAGGCCGGACCACCGGTCTCGAAGGCCGCGTTGAACTGCATCAGGGTGGCCCGGCTGCGGGTGCCGTCCGGCTTCTCGCAGGCGGGGACGCTCACCATGACGTCGCGCGGGATGGAGACGGCGGTCGCGCGCCGCCGGTCGGCCGCCAGGTGGAGCAGGATCGTGGTGTCCGAGCGCTGGCCGCCCGCCGCGCCGTAGGAGGCGTTGGCGCCGGTGCGGTCGTCGCTGCCGATCAGCAGCAGGTTCTCCGCGCCGTGGGCCCCGGCGGTCCGGCTGGGGCGCTCGGCCTCCAGCCGGGCCAGCAGCTGGTCGGTGGTGGAGTCGGTGCGGATGTTGCCGTCGAGCTTGCGGTACGCGATCCAGAGCAGCGTGCCGCCGGCGAGCAGCACGAACGCGAGCGCGCCGGCCGTGACGACCAGCCACCGGCGGCGCCGGCGCCGGCGGGCGGAAGCCTCGGGGACGGCTTCCGGTGCCGCGGCGCCGGCCTCCTCGGTCGGGGGGCGTCCGGTCGGGGGGTGCTCGGTGTCGTCCTCGGCCATGGCAGGGATCCCTACCCGCCCGGCCGGGGCCGGGGGTTACCCGAGGCGCAGTGTCACCCGTTCGGATTCCACCCGCTTCTCCCACTGGTCGGCGTCCAGGCCGTCCGAGTTGCGGCAGAGCACCACCGACGCGCCGGCCGCCAGCGGCGCCAGCAGACCGGCCTCCAGGCCCGCCCAGTCGTCGTAGGAGAGGGTGGACAGCACCCGGTCGCCCGGACCGACACCGAGCCGGGCCGCGCCCTCCCGGGCCAGCTGGACGCTCTGCTCCCCGGTCAGCTTCAGGGGCAGGCCGTCGACCGAGGTCTCCAGCGCCGGGGCGTCCGGGGCGACGGGGGAGTACGGGGCGAACCGGTCGCCCTGGCCGGGCACCTCGGCCGCGTAGTCCAGGAAGCCGTCCGGGCGCTGGGGGAACCGCCCGCCGAGCGGCCGCAGCGCGAGCGCCACCCGCTCGCCCTCGCAGGCCTGGGCGGCCTCCAGGCCGTCCGGGCCGCTGACCACCAGGTCGGCGGCGGCCGGGTCACCGCCCGGAACCGCCGTCACCCCGACCGACCAGCAGGCGAGCAGCCAGACGGCGCTCTGCCAGTGGGCCGGGAGGAGCAGCGCGGCGCGGTCGCCCGGGCCGGCGTTGAGCTCGTCCTGGAGCAGGTTGGCGGTCTTGGCCACCCAGTTGTCGAAGGTCCGGGCGGAGAGCTCGACGCGTTCGCCACTGGCGTCGTCGTAGAAGGTGACCAGCGGGGCGGCGGGGTCGACTGAGGGAGTGCCACCTCGCAGGAAAGCGTGCAGCAGCTCGACGGGGGTGCGGGCATCGGCAGCGAAAGGCGAAGTCATGGTGCGCCCCAGCCTACGGCCTTCGGGTGGACGTCCGGGAGGGGTGGCGGAAGCAGCGCCGGGTGGCGTGGCGCGCGGGTCGAAATCCCGTGAACATCCGGTTTATGCGCAACTTTCTTCCGGCCCTCCGCGGCCGCCCGACCGTCGTCGTCCCCACCGCCCTGCTCGCCGTCTGCGCGGCCGTGCTGCCGCTGTCCCCGGCCGCCGCGGAATCCGGCCCGTTATCCACGGGCCCCTCGCCGCAGGCCGGACAGCGGAGTTCGGCGGGCGGCGGCACCGTCAGCTCGATCCCGCTGACCGCTCCGCACCGGCTCACCGGCTCCGGCTCGCTCCCGGCGGCCGCCGCCCGCACGCTGGCACCGCGCCGCACCGGGCGGTTCGAACTGCTCGGGGTCACCTGGGACGGTCCGTCGAGCGCGCTCGACGGCGCCGCCGTCCGGGTCCGCACGCGGGACGCGGCCACCGGCGCCTGGCGCGGCTGGCAGCGGCTGGACGTCGACGGCGACGAGGGGCCGGACACCCCGGCCGCCGCCGGCCGAGCCAGGCGCGCCGGCACCGCCCCGCTGTGGACCGGCCCCAGCGACGGCGTCGCCGTCGAGGTGACCGCCGG
This sequence comes from Kitasatospora sp. NPDC057965, assembly GCF_042887135.1. Classification (NCBI taxonomy): domain Bacteria; kingdom Bacillati; phylum Actinomycetota; class Actinomycetes; order Kitasatosporales; family Streptomycetaceae; genus Kitasatospora; species Kitasatospora sp. NPDC057965. The sequence goes on along the minus strand of NZ_JBHVPZ010000012.1, from coordinate 25,254 downwards.
TCCGGCCGGACCGCCGCCCGGCCTGCGGGTCGAACTGGTCGACCCGGGCCGCGGCGCCGAGTCCTCCGCCGCCCGGAGCACGCCCGCCGAACCGGACGCCGGCGGCCGACGGGCCGCCGGCAACCAGGCCCCGCGCCCCGAGATCGTCACCCGGGCCGGCTGGGGCGCCGACGAGTCCATCCGCGAGCCCGGCTTCGTCTACACCGGCCAGGTCCGGGCGGTCTTCATCCACCACACCGCCACCGCCACCGCGTACGAGTGCTCCGACGCACCCCGGGTGATCCGGTCGATCTACCTGTACCACGTGCAGAGCAACGGCTGGCGGGACATCGGCTACAACTTCCTGGTCGACCGCTGCGGCACCGTCTACGAGGGCCGGGCCGGCGGCACCGACCTGCCGGTGCACGGCGCCCACACCCTCGGCTTCAACACCGACACGGCGGGCGTCGCGGCGATCGGCACCTACGTCTCGGACGCGCCCCCGGCGGAACTGCTGACCGGCCTGTCCCGGATCACCGCCTGGAAGCTCGGCCTCACCGGACGGGACGCGGCCGGCCAGGTGAAGCTGGTCTCCGGCTCCAGCAGCAGCCTCTACCCGGCGGGCACCACCGTCACCTTCGACGCCGTCTCCGGCCACCGCGACGGCGTCAGCACCGAGTGTCCCGGCGCCGCCCTCTACGCCAGGCTCCCCGACATCCGCAGCGCGGCGGCCGGCCTGCAGGGCCGCGTCGCCGCCCCGCGGTAGCCGCCGCGCGCCGCAGTCACCCCGGTCCGGGCCCGCGCCCGACCAGCTCCCGCAGCTCCGCCGTCAGCGCCCGCGCGAGATCGGGCCGCAGGTCGTACCGGGCCGGGGTGTTCTGCATCAGGGCGATCCGCCAGCCCGCGCCCGCGTTGACGGCGATCACCGTCTGCACCGCGTTCAGCGCGGGGTCCACGTCCTGGGCGTCGTCCGGCACCAGGCCGGCGACCGCGTCCAGCTGCGCGACCCCGGGGCCCAGCGCCCGCACCCGCCGCACCTTGGCGACGTACTCCGGCGTCGGGTGGCCGGCGAAGACCCGCCCCAGTTCGGCGGCCATCACCGACCGGCCGGCGTGCCGGGTCCCGTCGAAGCCGATCACCTCGCCGTCCGGCGCGAACGGCCCGGCGAAGGCCGCGCCGTCCCGCAGGTTCCAGCCCTCCAGCACCCGGTGGTAGAGGGACCGCACGGCACTCTCGTCACCTGGGGACAGCTCCGCCACCCGCGTATCGTTCATATCCCCATGGTCGGCGGACAGCGCAGGAGGTGCACGACGGTGAGCGGGAGCACGCGCACGGGCGCGCACACGGGCCTGCCCGCCCCCCGGGGCGCCGGCGGCCGCACCGACGGCGGAGCCGTCCGCCGCTGGCGGCCCGGCTTCCCGCTGGACGTGACCCGCACCCTGCTCCCGCTGCGCCGCGGCCCGGCCGACCCGGCGTACCGGACCACCGCCGACGGCGCCGTCTGGCGCGCCTCCCGCACCCCGGCCGGCATCGGCACCCTGCGGGTGCTCGCCCGCCCCTCCGAGGGCGTCGTCGAGGCGGGCGCCTGGGGCCCGGGCGCCCCGTGGCTGCTCGACCGGCTGCCCGACCTGCTCGGCGCCGCCGACGACCCGGCGGGCCTGGTCCTGCCGTCCGGCCCGCTGCGCGAGGCCCAGCGCGAGGTGGCCGGGGTGCGGCTGGTCAGGACCGGCCTGGTCATGGAGTCCCTGGTGCCGGCGATCCTGGAGCAGAAGGTCACCACCAGCGAGGCCTACCGCGCCTGGCGCACCCTGCTGCGCGCCTTCGGCACCCCGGCGCCCGGCCCGGTCGAGGGCCTGCGGGTGGCGCCCTCGGCCCGCGAGTGGTCCCTGGTGCCGAGCTGGGAGTGGCACCGCGCGGGCGTGGACCCGAAGCGCTCGGCGACGGTGCAGCGCGCGGTGCGCCTGGCGCCGCGCCTGGAGGAGGCCTCCGCGATGGACCACGAGACCTCCTTCGCCCGCCTGACCGCCGTCCCCGGCATCGGCGTCTGGACGGCCGCCGAGACCCTGCAGCGCAGCAACGGCGACGCCGACGCCGTCTCGGTCGGCGACTTCCACCTGCCCAACACCGTCGGCTGGGCCCTGGCCGGCCGCGTCCGCAGCGACGACGCCCAGATGCTGGCCCTCCTGGAGCCCTACCGCCCCCACCGCCACCGCCTCTGCCGCCTGATCCTCGCCACCGGTACCCACGCCCCCCGCTTCGGCCCCCGCCTCACCCCCAACGACCACCGCCACCGCTGACACCACACCTTCGGGTGAGCTGTCCGATCAGCGACGCACTACGGCGTAGTACCCGGCGTACGCTGGCCGCATGGAAGCAACCATGAGGGAACTGAACCAGCAGACGGCCAGGGTGATAGGAGCCGTCGAGCGCGGCGAGACGGTCACCGTCACCAAGGACGGCCGCCACGTGGCCACCATCGTGCCGCCGCACCTGGCCGAGCCCGTCTACCCGTTCCGGACCGACCCGATGGGTGACGAGATCGACGACCTGCCGGTCATCAGCGGCGGCCGCCGGATTCTCGACGATCTGGACAGTGCCATGGAAGGGTTCGGCGAGTGAGCGGCGTCGCAGTGGTCGGGGACACGGGAGCGCTGCTCTCCTGCTATTCGCCGGCGGAGAAGGAGCACCACGCCTGCCGGGCCGCGTTGCGCACGGTCGGGCACCTCGTCATTTCCCCGCTGGTCCTGGCCGAGCTGGACTACCTGGCCACCAAGTCGCTCGGTGCCGACGGGGCCATGCGCATCCTCGACGACATCATCGACAAGTGCGCGATCGGCCGGTACGAGGTTCCGGAAGTAGGCGCACACCTGGGAGCCGCCAGGGTTGTGATGCGTACGTATCCGAAGCTCAACATCGGCCTGACCGACGCGATCAACGTCGCGCTCGCCGCCGAGTTCCGCACCGACGCCGTGCTGACCGTCGACCGGAGGCACTTCCGGGCGGTCCGGCCGCTGACCGACCACGAGGCCTTCCGGCTGCTGCCGGACGACCTCGACAGCTGATTCCTCCTGCCGATCCCCCCTACCGGACCTCGATGAAGGCGGCGGCGGAGCGGTCGGGGCGGGTGCGCGGGGGTTCGGCGGGGTGGCCGACGGCGACGGCGCCCATCGGGTCCCAGTGGGCGGGGAGGTCCAGGGCGGCGCGGACGGTGTCGCGGCAGAACATGGTGGACGACACCCAGGCCGAGCCGTAGCCCTCGGCGGCCAGCGTGACCAGGAGGTTCTGCACGGCGGCGCCGATCGCCACGGTGAACATCTCCCGCTCGGCGGCGGCGCGGCGCTCGTCGGGGTAGTCGTGCGAGCCGTCCATCACCAGGCAGGGCACCACCAGGTACGGGGCGGCCCGCAGGACGTCGCCGCGGGCGGTGCGGCGGGCGATCCTGGCCTCGTCCCAGCCGTCCAGCTCGGCGAGGTCGCGGCGCCAGGCGGCGAGCATCGCGTCCAGCAGCCGGGTCCGCACCTCGGGGGTCTCCAGCAGCACGAACCGCCACGGCGTGGTGTGGTGCGGCGCGGGCGCGGTGACCGCGGCGGCGACGGCGCGCCGGACGGCCTGCGGGTCGACCGGCTCGGGGGTGAACGCGCGGATGGTGCGCCGCTGGGTGACGGCCTGCCGGATCGCCTCGGAGGTGCCGAGCCGGAACATGTCCTGGTCGGCGGGCCGGATCAGCGGCCGGACGCCCTCGCCGTCCTCGACGGTGACCAGGTGGCCGAGGCCGCGGACCACGGCGACCGGGGTGCCGGTGGCCTTGCCCTTCACCAGGTCGGCGGCGGCGGCCAGCTCGTCGGCGGTGGCGGTGACGGTGAGCGCCAGCTCGTTGCCGTGCGAGTCGGTGCGGCCCCGGTGGTCCTCCAGGACGGGCAGCCCGGCGGCGCCGATGGCGACGTCGGTGAGCCCGTTGCGCCAGGGCCGGCCGAAGGTGTCGGTGACGACGACGGCGAGCCGGCGCCCGGTCAGCTGCTGGAGCCGGGCACGCAGCGCGCGGGCGGAGGCGTCCGGGTCCTCGGGCAGCAGCAGGATGGTGCCGGGGGCGGTGTTCGAGGCGTCGACGCCCGCGGCGGCCATCACCAGGCCGTTGCGGTTCTCGACGATCCGGGTGGGGCCGCGCCGGGCGACCACCCGGACGGCCTCGGCGTCGATCGCGGCCTCCCGGTCGGCGGCCTCCAGGATCCGGCCCTCGGCCTTGCTGACCACCTTGGAGGTGACCAGCAGGATGTCGCCGTCCTGGTACTCGGCGGCCTTGGCGATCAGCCCGGCGAGGTCGGAGTCGGCGTCGATCTCGGGCAGCCCGCCGACGGGCAGGACCTGGAGGGTCACCCGCGCACCTGCTCGGCGAGCGCGAGCGCGGCCCGGGCCATCTCGGCGGTGGCGGCGACGTCGGTCATCAGCAGCGGCACCGCCCGGCAGGCGATCCCGCCGGCCTCGACGGCGGCGACGGACGCCTCGTCCGCGCTGTCCACCAGCCACCCGTCGATCAGCTCGGAGCCGTAGTTCAGCGCGACCGCCTCGGCGGTGGCCTCGACGCCGACGGCGGCGAGCACCTTGTCGGCCATGCCGCGCACCGGCGCCCCGCCGATGATCGGGGAGAGCCCGACCACCGGGGCGGGCGCGGCGGCGACGGCGGCCCGGATGCCGGGCACGGCGAGGATGGTGCCGATCGAGACGACCGGGTTGGACGGCGGGAAGAGGATGACGTCGGCGGCGGCGATGGCCTCCAGCACGCCGGGCGCCGGCTTGGCGGTGTCCGCGCCGACCGGCACGATCGCCTCGGCGTCGACGGCGGCGTGCAGCTTGACCCAGTACTCCTGGAAGTGGATCGCCCGGGTGCCCTGCTCGTCGGTGATCCGCACATGGGTCTCGACCCGGTCGTCGCTCATCGGCAGCAGCCGCACCCCGGGCCGCCAGCGCACGCAGAGCGCCTCGGTGACCTGGCTGAGGGTGTAGCCGGCGGTGAGCATCTGGCTGCGCACGAGGTGGGTGGCGAAGTCGCGGTCGCCGAGCCCGAACCACTCGGGCCCGACGCCGTACTCCTTCATCTCGGCCTTGATGGACCAGGTCTCGTCGGTCCGGCCCCAGCCCTGCTCCTCGTGGATGCCGCCGCCGAGGGTGTACATGACGGTGTCGAGGTCGGGGCAGACCTTCAGCCCGAAGAGGTGGATGTCGTCACCGGTGTTGCCGATGACGGTGATCTCGTCCTCGGGACCGATGGCCTCCCGGAGTCCGCGCAGGAAACGCGCTCCGCCGATCCCGCCTGCCAGTGCCACGATGCGCATGCGCCCATCCTGCCACGCGCCGACGGGTCGTCAGCCCGGTCCTCGACAACCTGCCGCCGGGTCTCAGCCAACCTCGGCGGACGTCTGCTGGTGCTGCTCCGGGACGGCCGCGGCGCCGCCGTACTGGTTCATCTCGGTCAGGCCGGGGCTGTAGAGGTGGATGGAGACGGCCGGCTCCAGCGAGCCGTTGACCACCTCGTGCAGGTAGCCGGCGGAGAACACCCGCTGCCCGCCGGGGCGCAGCGTGCGGGCACCGTCCCCGGCGTGGGTGAGGGAGCGCTCGACGAGCTCGCCCCGCACGACGGTCATCACGCCGGCCGAGGCGCCGTGGTCGTGGAGGCCGCTGCTCTGGCCGGGCAGCCAGCTGAGCAGCCAGACCTCGTAGCCGGGGCCGGTCTCCAGCCGGGCGTACCAGCGGGTGAGCGCGTCGTAGCGGACGAGCGGCTCCCAGCGGGCGCGGTCGGCGGCGATCTCGCGCACCAGCCGGGCGTGGTCGGCGACGGTGACCGGGTGCGTGGGCAGGTCGGTGCGGGCGAGGTGCGGGAAGGCCAGCGGGTCGCCGGCGATGGAGACGTCGCTGAGGCCGTCGGCCCACGGGTGGCCCACGGGGTGGCCGCCGGGGGAGAGGGCGACGGGGGGCCGGCGGAGGGTGGTCTTGCTGCGGTCGCGGTTCCGCTTGCGGATGCGGATCATTCGCACGGGAGTCGTCCTCGGAGGGCTGGGTCGTCAGGGGATCAGCCGGATCCGGGATGTCCTGGGGCGGGAATCGCGGGCGGCCTCTGTGCTTCCTGGGCGGCGCGCGGCGGGACGGCGGGCGCCTAGATACAGCGGCAGGAACAGAGGCGACAACAGGAGTTCACGGCACGGCGGAGGGCGGAACCGCTCCGGGGGCTGGCGAACTCTGACATGAGGGCAAGGAGATCGCACGGGAGGGGCCGGTGTCAACTCGGGGAGAGCGGACATTCGGGAGAGATGAGTCATGAACTACCCGATGGGGTGATAAATCACCCTCTATGTTTCGATGGGAAGATCGCCGGGAAGGGAGGCCGATGACCGGCCTTGTGGCGGTGACTGCGTGTCACCCGGCCCCCGGTTGCGGAGGGTTCGGCGGCCTTCGAGGGCGATCGGGCGAGAGGTCCGTTGTGTCCGGTTATGTACACTATTCGTAACGGCTTGGTGCCGGGGAGTGAATCCTGGCCCCAATACCAGAGCTCGGCTTGACTGGGCCAGAGTGACGCAACTGTAATTTCACTCGTGTCGTCGGCCGCACGAGGCAACGGCAACCACGGGGACGCCAATAGGGGCAGAGGAGGCGCGCCACATGAGCGAGCTCTTTGAGCTGTTGATCGGTGACGGCATCGAGGAGGAAGAGGAACTCGGCTGGCAGGAGCGCGCGCTGTGCGCCCAGACCGACCCGGAATCCTTCTTCCCCGAGAAGGGCGGCTCCACGCGCGAGGCCAAGAAGGTCTGCCTCGCCTGCGAGGTCCGCTCCGAGTGCCTGGAGTACGCCCTCGCCAATGACGAGCGCTTCGGCATCTGGGGCGGTCTCTCCGAGCGCGAGCGCCGCCGGCTCAAGAAGAGCGCCGTCTGACCGGGGTGGACGCGTCCCCCCGATCCCCGGACCCCGGATCCTCGAACACCCGGCCCGCACGGACGAGCTGTCACGAAGCGCCTCACCACCCTTGGTGAGGCGCTTTCGCGTTCCCGGCCGGGCGCCCGGGACGGACACCGTGGACGGAGCCGCAACCCGGAGCCGTTAGTGTGGTGCGCCATCCGGTTGCCGTTCACCGGCTGTGTCCACCGAGAACTGGGGCCCGCGCACGCGATGACCGTCTACAGCCACCAGAGCGGCCTCTCCTCCAGCAGGCCGCCCGCCTACCCGCGCCATCTGGTCACCGCCGTGATCGTCTCGCACGACGGCGCCCGCTGGCTGCCCCGGGCCCTCGCCGGCCTGCTCGGCCAGGACCGCCCGGTGCAGCGTGTGCTCGCCGTCGACACCGGCTCCACCGACGACTCCCCGCGCCTGCTCGCCGAGACCCTCGCCGACTGGCTCCCGGAGAGCGGCCCGACCGTCCTCGGCCGCCGGGCCGGCTTCGGCACCGCCGTCGGCGAGGCCGTCTTCAACAGCCCCCCGCTGCGCGCCGAGGACCTGCCCTACCGGCTGGACCCCTCCGGCTACGACCCGGTCACCGGTGGCTGGGACGACTTCGGCGACCCGCTGGGCGAGCAGGACGACCTCGGCCGCGGCGGCCCCCGGGAGACGCAGCCCGTCGAGTGGCTCTGGCTGCTGCACGACGACTGCGAACCGCAGACCGACGCGCTGCGCCGGCTGCTCCAGGTCGCCGACTCCACCCCCAGCGCCGCCGTCGTCGGTCCCAAGCTGCGCAGCTGGTACGACCGCCGGCAGCTGCTGGAGGTCGGCGTCAGCATCGCCCGCTCCGGCCGCCGCTGGACCGGCCTCGACCGGCGCGAGCAGGACCAGGGCCAGCACGACCAGGTCCGCCCGGTGCTCGCCGTCTCCACCGCCGGCATGCTGGTGCGCCGCGACGTCTTCGAGGCGCTCGGCGGCTTCGACCGGGCGCTGCCGCTGATGCGCGACGACACCGACTTCTGCTGGCGGGTCAACGCCGCCGGCCACCGCGTCGTGGTCGCCCCGGACGCCGTGCTCCGGCACGCCGAGGCCGCCAGCCGCGAGCGCCGCGCGATCGACTGCGGCCCCGCCCACCCGCACCGGGTGGACAAGGCCGGCGCCGTCTACACCCTGCTCGCCAACTCCAAGGGCGCGCTCCTCCCCTACGTCCTGCTGCGGCTGGTGCTCGGCACCCTGCTGCGGGTGGTCGCCAACCTGCTCGGCAAGGACCCCAAGCAGGCCTTCGACGAACTCGCCGGCCTCGGCCACGAACTCGTCCGGCTGCCCCGGCTGCTGGCCGCCCGCAAACGCCGCGCCCGCAGCCGCGCCGCCGACGCCCTGGACGACCGCACGCTCTTCCCCGCACCCGGCGCCACCGCCCGGCTCGCCGTCGAGGGCGTCGTCGGCTCGCTCGGCATAGGGGGCGGCGACGACGCCGGCGCCGGCCGGCACGGCACCGCCGAGGCCGGCGGCGACGAGGACGCCGAGGACCTGGTCGTCGAGCAGTTCGCGCTGGTCAAGAAGCTCGTCCGGCGCCCCGCCCCGGTGCTGTTCGCCGCCCTGCTGGTGTTCGCCCTGGTCGCCTGCCGCGGCCTGCTCGGCGCCGACTCCCTGTTCGGCGGCGCCCTGCTGCCCGCCACCGACGGCGCGGCCGGGCTCTGGTCGATGTACGCCGACGCCTGGCACCCCGTCGGCACCGGTTCCACCGCCGCCTCGCCGCCCTACCTCGCGGTGCTGTCCGTCCTCTCCTGGCTGCTGTTCGACCACGCCGACCTCGCGGTCACCCTGCTGGTCGTCCTCGCCGTGCCGCTCTCCGCCGTCAGCGCCTACCTGGTCTCCCGGCCGCTGATCGACTCCAAGCTGGTCCGCGCCTGGGCCAGCGCCACCTACGCGCTGCTGCCCGCCGCCACCGGCGCGCTCGCCCAGGGCCGGATCGGTACCGCCGTGCTGGCCGTGCTGCTGCCGCCGCTGGCCCGCGCCGCCGCGATCACCGCCGGCCTCGGCATCCGGGACGAGAGCGCCGCCAAGGGCGCCCGCCCCGGCTGGCGGCCCGCCTGGATGACCGTCCTGCTGCTCACCCTGGCCACCGCCTTCGTCCCGCTGATCTGGGCGCTGGCCGTCCCGCTCTGCCTGGCCATGCTGGTCGTCGCGGTGGTCCGCGGCGGTGCCTTCGGCTCCGGCGTCACGGCGCTGCGGCTGCTCGGCCTGCGCGTCCTGGTGATCCTCGCGGTGCCGGTCGGCGTGCTCGCGCCCTGGTCGCTCCAGGTGCTGACGCACCCGCAGCGACTGCTGCTCGAAGCCGGTCTGCCCGGTCTGCACGGCGCCGGGCCGACCGCCGCCGGGCTGCTCCTGGTCAACCCGGGCGGCGCGGGCGTGCCGCCGGTGTGGCTCTCCGCCGGTGTGGTGCTCGCCGCGCTGGCCGCCCTGCTGCGCGCCGACCGCCGCCGCGCGGTGCTCGCCGCCTGGGGCGCCGCCGGTGCCGGACTGGTCTTCGCCGTCGCGGTGGCCGGCACCTCGGTGACCCCGGCCTCCGGCGGCCCGGCCGTTCCCGCGTGGTCCGGCCCCGCCACCCTGCTGGCCGGCGTGGCCCTGCTCGCCGCCGCCGCGATCGGCGCCGACGGCGCCAACGCCCGGGTGGCCGGCATCGCCTTCGGCTGGCGCCAGCCGGTCGCCGCCCTGGTGGTGGCCGCCGCCGTGCTCGCCCCGCTGGGCACCGGCCTCTGGTGGGCCGTCACCGGCGCCGACGGTCCGCTGCACCGCGGCCGCGGCGCCCAGGTGCCCGCGTTCATCGCCGAGCAGGCCGGTACCACCGACCGCTCCCGCACCCTGGTCGTCACCGGCGACCCGAAGGGCGGCTCGGTCGGCTACACCGTGGTCCGCGGCGCCGGTCTGACGCTCGGCCAGGCCGAGTCCACCGTCGACCCGGCCACCGGCACCACGGCCGGCCTGGACCGCACGGTCGGCAGCCTGCTGGCCGGCTCCGGCGCCGACCAGGCGGGCGCGCTCTCCCGCTACGGCATCGCCTACGTACTGGTCGACCAGCCGCTGATCGGCGTCTTCAAGGACGTCCTGGACACCACCCCCGGCCTGGTCAAGGCCAACCAGGACGGCGGCGCCGCACTCTGGCAGGTCGACGGCACCCCCGCCACCCGCGCGCTGATCACCGCCCCCGGCACCGTCCCGGTGGTCGTCCCGGCCGGTGAGCGCGACCTGGACACCACCCTGCCGGCCGGCCCCGAGGGCCGGGTGCTGCGACTGGCCGAGTCCGCCGCCCCGGAGTGGAAGGCGACCCTGGACGGCACCGCCCTGGAGCCGGTCACCGTCGACGGCTGGGCGCAGGGCTTCAAGCTCCCGGCCGGCGGCGGCAAGCTGCTGGTCACCCGGGAGGGCAGCCTGCTGCACACCGGCTGGATCTGGGCCCAGCTGCTGCTCGGCCTGACCGTGCTGGTGCTGGCGCTGCCCGGCCGGCGCAGCCACAAGGACGACGACCTGCCCGAGGACGTGGTCGAGGCCGCCGCGCTGGCCGCCGCCGCCCAGGCGCAGGCCCCGGCCCCCGGCAGCCGCCGGGCCCGCCGGATGGCCGAGCGCGGCGAGGGCGCCGAGAGCCCGGTCCCGGACACGGACGAACCGGAGACCGGGGTGTACGAGGGCCGGCCGGGCACCATCCCGGCGCAGTCCGCGGCCGAGCCGGTGGCCGGAGCGGTCCAGGCGGCAGCCGCCGCCCAGGAGGCCGAGCCGTACACCGACCCGTACCAGGCGTACCCGCAGGCCGACCCGTACAGCTACGACCCCTACGCCGCCCAGCAGCCGGTGGGCGCACCGTACGGCGGCCAGGGCTACGGCGGCCAGGACGGCTACCAGCAGCAGGGCTACCCGCCGTACCCGGCGGAGCAGCAGTACGGCTACGACCCCTACCAGCAGGCCGCCCAGCAGACCGGCCAGCAGCCGTGGGTGCCGGGCCAGCAGCAGGCCGAGCCCTACTACGAGCAGCCGGACCCGAACGAGCCCCACGACCCGAACGGCCCGGGCCGGTACCCGCACCACCACGGATCGGGGAGCTGACCCGCGATGAAGAAGCCCGCCTTCAGGAAGAAGTCCGCCGCACCGGACACCGTCCCCGCGGCCGAGCCCGCCGGGGCCCCGGGCGGCGCCCCCGCGCCGAAGGGCTCGGGTGCGGCGAAGACCACCCAGTCGCTGCTGGCCGCGGCCGTGGTGCTCGCGGCGGTGGTCGGCATCGCCGAGCTCCGCCCGCCGGCCGCCCCGGCCCGCACCGACGCGGCCACCGCCACCTCGGCGCAGGTCGAGCGGAGCACCGCGGTCTGCCCGCTGCCGCTGCAGGGCCTCACCGGCTCCACCAGCCTCACCGCCTACACCCCGCCGGGCGCCGGCGAGGCCACCGGCGGTGCGGGCTGGCTCTCCGACGCGGCCGCGCCCGCCGCCCCGCCCGCCGCCGCCCCCAGCGGCGCGCCCGCGACCCCGGCCGCCACCGGCGCGCCCGCTCCCGCGGCGCCCACCGCCGCCGCGGCCGTGGACAAGGACACCGCCCCGGCCGACGCCCGGCTCACCCTGGCCAAGCCCGGCACCCCGGTGACCGCCCCCGCCGCCAACGGCGACATCGCCCCCGGCGCCGGGGCCGTCGCCACCGGCGCGCTCGCCCCCGGCTTCACCGTCACCCAGACCACCACCGTTACCGAGCAGCGCGGCCTGGGCCTGTCCGGGATCACCTGCACGCCCGCCGGCACCGGCTTCTGGTTCGCCGGCGCCTCCACCGCCGAGGGCCGCACCGACTACATCAGCCTGGTCAACACCGAGTCCAGCGCCGCCGTGGTCGACCTCAAGCTCTACGGCGACAAGGGCCTGATCGAGAACGACGCCGGCAACGGCATCACCATCGCCCCCGGCAGCTCGCAGTCGGTGCTGCTGCCGACCCTCAGCAAGGGCCAGGTCGCCGACCTCGCCGTGCACGTGGTGGCCCGCAGCGGCCGGGTCGGCGCCGCCCTGCACGCCGCCGACGGCAGCAAGGGCGCCGACTGGGTGCCCGCCTCCGCCGACCCGGCGCCCGTCCAGGTGCTGCCCGGCCTGCCCGCCGACACCACGGCCGCCCGCCTGGTCGTCTGGGCCCCGCCGGAGGACGACGCCGACCTCAAGATCGAGCTCTCCGGCAAGAACGGCTGGTTCACCCCGGCCGGCAACGAGTCCATCCACGTCAAGGCCGGCATGGTGGCCGCCGTCGACCTCGGCAAGGTGACCCGCGACGAGGTCGCCGGCCTGCGGGTGTCGCCCAGCGACGACAAGCACCCCACCCCGGTGGTGGCCGGCCTGCGGGTCGACCGCGCCGCCGCCAACGGCAAGTCCGACGCCGCCTGGCTGACCGGCACCGTGCCGGTCGGCGCCCGCGCCACCGTCGCCGACAACCGGGGCGGCGGCGCGTCCACGCTCTTCCTCACCTCCACCGGCGAGGCCGCGACCGTCCGGGTCACCGCCTCGGCCGGCACCGGCGGCGGAACCCCCGCCACCAAGGAGGTCCAGCTGCCGGCCGGCGGCACGGTCGCCCTCCCGGCGCCCGAGCCCGCCGGACTCAACGGGAGCTACGCGCTCACCGTGGAGACCGTCTCCGGCGGCCCGGTCGTCGCCGCCCGGATGCTCGCGATCACCACCAAGGACGTGCCGATGTTCACCGTCCAGGCGCTGCGCGACGACCGCTCCAGCGTCAAGGTCCCGCACGCCGCCCAGGACCCGGGCGTGGTCCTGCGCTGAACGCGCCCGCAACGCCGGAGGGGCCGCACCCGTGATCGGGTGCGGCCCCTCCGGCGTTCCGCTCAGTCCTCGTCGTAGCGCGGGTCGATCGCGTCGGGGGAGAGCCCCAGCAGCTCCGCCACCTGTTCGATCAGGATCTCGTGCACCAGCGCCGCGCGGTCCTCCCGCGACTTCGCCCGGATCTCGACCGGCCGCCGGTACACCACGATCTGGCTCTTGCGGCCCTGCCGGCCCGGCGAGACCCGGCCCAGCGGCACCCCGCCGTCCGGATCGGTGCCGTCCTGCTCGTGCAGCGGCACCTCCTGGACGGCGAACTCGACCTCGATCAGCTGCGGCCAGCGCCGCTCCAGCCGCTCCACCGACTCGCGCACGTAGTCGTCGAACAACTCGGAGCGGGTGAGCGAGATCGGGACCTGCGGCGGCGCCAACGGGCCGCGCAGACCCCGGCCGTGCCGGTCACGGTGCCGCGGGCGGCGTGAGGGACCCGTCGATGACTGCGGTGCGGAGCTGTCCATATCACTGCCGAGAGTAGTCCTTGGACGCCAGGAAGTGGACCACCCCCGCAGCTGTTCGCCCGGGGCGAGCGGAGCGACCGGGCGGCGCGCGGGCGACGACACGGCACCCCCTCCGGACAGGCGGTCTTCGCTCCCCGGCAGGGAGTGCTGTACCGTCCACCCTCGTGAGCTCTGTACGTCGTTGTTCGCGGACCGCGTGCGGCCGTCCGGCCGTCGCGACGCTGACGTACGTCTACGCGGACTCCACCGCCGTTCTCGGACCGCTCGCCACCTACGCCGAGCCGCACTGCTACGACCTGTGCGCCGAGCACGCCGAGCGCCTCACCGCCCCGCGCGGCTGGGAGGTGGTGCGGCTCGTCGCCGAGGCCGGGCCGCTGCGCCGCAGCAGCGACGACCTGGAGGCGCTCGCCAACGCCGTCCGCGAGGCCGCCCGCCCGCCGACCCCGCGTCAGGGCCGCGCCCCCGAGGGCGAGTCCATCGAGGGCAGCCGCCGCGGCCACCTGCGGGTGCTCCGCTCGCCCGACAACTGACCCGCGCCCGGTCCGGCTCCCGCCCGCACCCCGCCTCCACCCCGCTCCCGCCCCCGCACGAACCGTTCCGCCGGCCCGGGTACGCTCCCCCCTACCGGGTAGCGGCGTTCGCCGTGCCCGGACCTATCGTGACCACGGGGCGACCAGCCCGCCGGCCAGGCCGCCGGCGCGTTCGCCGATCAGACACAGAACCAGGGTGGAGCCGCAGTGCGCGACCTCAAGCAGCTCGTGAAGGCGTACGACGTACGGGGCGTCGTCCCGGACCAGTGGGACGAGAACCTCTCCCGCGCCTTCGGCGCCGCGTTCGTGCAGGTCACCGGAGCGACCGCGATCGTGGTCGGCCACGACATGCGCCCCTCCTCCCCGTCGCTGAGCCTGGCCTTCGCCGAGGGCGCGGCCGGCTACGGCGCCGACGTCGTGCGGATCGGCCTCTGCTCGACCGACCAGCTGTACTACGCCAGCGGCGCCTTCGACCTGCCCGGCGCGATGTTCACCGCCAGCCACAACCCGGCCCAGTACAACGGCATCAAGCTCTGCCGGGCCGGCGCCGCCCCGGTCGGCCAGGACACCGGCCTCGCCGAGATCCGCGAGCTGGTCGAGTCCTGGACCGGCGCGGACGACACCGTCACCGTCCCGGCCCGCGACGTCGCCCCGGGCACCCTCTCCGAGCGGGAGACCCTGCGCGGCTACGCCGACCACCTGCTCGGCCTGGTCGACCTCACCGCGATCCGCCCGCTCAAGGTCGTCGTCGACGCCGGCAACGGCATGGGCGGCCACACCGTGCCCACCGTCTTCGACGGCCTGCCGATCGAGCTCGTCCCGATGTACTTCGAGCTGGACGGCACCTTCCCCAACCACGAGGCCAACCCGCTCGACCCGAAGAACCTGGTCGACCTGCAGGCCCGGGTCCGCGAGGTCGGCGCCGACCTGGGCCTCGCCTTCGACGGCGACGCCGACCGCTGCTTCGTCGTCGACGAGCGCGGCGAGCCGGTCTCCCCGTCGGCCATCACCGCGCTGGTCGCCGCCCGCGAGATCGCCCGCGCCAAGGCCGCCGGCGAGGCCGAGCCGACGATCATCCACAACCTGATCACCTCCTGGACCGTCCCCGAGGTGGTCCGCGAGCTCGGCGGCACGCCCGTGCGCACCCGCGTCGGCCACTCCTTCATCAAGCAGGAGATGGCCGTCACCGACGCCGTCTTCGGCGGCGAGCACTCCGCGCACTACTACTTCCGCGACTTCTGGCGCGCCGACACCGGCATGCTCGCCGCGCTGCACGTGCTGGCGGCCCTCGGCGGGCAGCCCGGCAGCCTCTCCGCGCTCACCGCCGAGTACGACCGGTACGCCGCCTCCGGCGAGATCAACAGCACCGTCGCCGACCAGGCCGGCCGCACCGCCGCCGTCCGCGCCGCCTTCGCCGTCGAGGGCACCACCGTCGACGAGCTGGACGGCCTCACCGTGGCCGGGCCGGACTGGTGGTTCAACCTGCGCGCCTCCAACACCGAGCCGCTGCTGCGCTTGAACGTCGAGGCCAAGGACCCGGCGAAGATGGCCGAGCTGCGCGACGGCGTGCTGGCCCTCGTCCGCGCCTGACGTCCGGCCCCGATGCCCCGGCCGGTAGGGTTTCCTCCGGCCGGGGCACCGCCGTGCCGCCGACGAACCGCCCGCACCGAGACCGGAGACCGAACGCCATGAAGCTCGAATCCTTCCTGCTGGAGATCCTGGTCTGCCCGCAGTGCCGGGCCGCGCTCACCGAGGGCGGCACCGAGGAGCAGCCGGAGCTGCTCTGCACCGGCCAGGACTGCGGCCTCGTCTACCCGGTGCGCGACGGCATTCCGGTCCTGCTGGTGGACGAGGCCCGCCGACCGGCCTGATCCTGGACGGGGCGGCTCCGCCCCGACCGGCCACCGCCCGGGACCGGCCCCCTGCCGCGTCCGCCGTCCGCCGTCCTCAGCGCCCAGCCACCAGCCGGAGGCCCGCCGCATGCTCGACGACACCCTGCTCGACGACCCGGCCGCCCTCCAGCGCGCCGACCACGACCGCGCGCTGCTCGCCCTCGCCGGCTCCGGCGCCCGGGTCCGCACCGCCCTGCGGCTCGCCGACGCCGCCGGGCTGGACCGGCTGCGCCCCGACGGCCGCCCGCGTGCCGTCCTGGTCGCCGGGCACGGCAGCGCGCTGACCGCCGGCGAGATGCTGGCCGCCCTGGCCGGGACGGCCGGCCTGATCGCCCCGCTGCCGCCCACCGACGCCGCTCCCGTCCCGCGCCCCGACCGCGCCACCGCCCCGGCCGCCTTCACCGCAGGCCTGGCCTGGCAGCTCCCCGGCTGGGCGGGCCCGCTCGACCTGCTGGTGATCAGCTCCGCCGACGGCGGCGAACGGGGCCTGGTCGCGCTCGCCGAGCAGGCCTACGCGCGCGGCTGCGCGATCGTCGTCACCGCGCCCGAGGACAGCCCGCTCGCCGAGGCCGCCCGGCAGGTCCGCGCCCTGCCGCTGCCCTTCGTGCCGTCCGCCGTCGAGGCCGCCGAGCCGGGTGGGCCGGCAGGCCACGGCGCCGAGCCGGACCTGCCCGCCGAGGACCCGGCGGCGCTCTGGGCCCACCTCGCCCCGCTGCTCGCGCTCACCCAGAAGCTCGGCGTCACCCAGCTGGCCTACGACGCGCTGCCGCTCACCGCCGACCTGCTGGACGCCACCGCCGTCCGCTGCCGGCCGGACGCCGCCGCGTACACCAACCCGGCGAAGGGGCTGGCCGCCCGGCTGGCCGGGACCGTCCCGCTGCTCTGGGCCGAGGGCCCGGTCGCCGGTGCGGCGGCGACCCGGTTCGCCGCCCAGCTCGCCGACCGGGCCGGACGCCCCGCGCTGGCGGGCCTGCTGCCGCAGGCGCTGACCGCGCACCGCGGCATGTTCACCGGGCAGCTCGGCGCGGGCGCCGACCCCGACGACTTCTTCCGTGACCGGGTCGAGGAGCCGGACCCGCTGCACCTCCAGGTCCTGCTGCTGCGGCACGTCCCCGGCGAGGCGCCGTCCGGTGCCGGGCCGTCCGGTGCCGGGCCGTCCGGCCCGGAGGCGGACGCCGGCCCCACCGAGGTGCCGGCCGACGACGCCGGTCCGCGCAGCTTCGGCGCCGCCCGGGCGCACCGGCTCGCCGCCGCGCACGACGTCCGGCTGACCGAGTACGCCAGCCACCGCGCCGACCCGCTGCACGCGCTGGCCGACCTGGTGGCGCTCACCGACTTCGCCGCCGTCTACCTGGGCCTCGCCGCCGCACAGTCCTGAGCCACCGTCCGGCCCGGGTCCCGGGCCGGTCGTTCCGGGCCGTCGCCGGGCGGCCCGGTACCGTATGCGGTCGACGACGACCGGGACACCGGACGACCGGGTACGGGCCGCGCGGACGGCCCCCGACGGAGGGACCTTCCGAGCATGAGTACCGAAGGCGGTACCAAGGCGCTGGTCGCGGCGCTGACCGCGAACCTGGGCATCGCGGTGAGCAAGTTCGTGGCCTTCGCCTTCTCCGGCTCCTCCTCGATGCTCGCCGAGGGCGTCCACTCGCTGGCCGACTCCGGCAACCAGGTGCTGCTGCTGGTCGGCGGCAAGCGGGCGCAGCGGGCCGCCACCCCCGAGCACCCCTTCGGCTACGGGCGCGAGCGGTACATCTACGCGTTCCTGGTGTCGATCGTGCTGTTCAGCCTCGGCGGCATGTTCGCGCTCTACGAGGGCTACGAGAAGATCGCCCACCCGCACGAGCTGGAGAACTGGTACTGGCCGGTGGGCGTGCTGGTGTTCGCCGTCGCGCTGGAGGGCTGGTCGTTCTTCACCGCGTTCCGCGAGGCCCGCAAGGACAAGGGGACGCACGGCTGGTCGGCGTACATCCGCCGGGCCAAGGCGCCGGAGCTGCCGGTCGTGCTGCTGGAGGACAGCGGCGCGCTGATCGGTCTGGTGCTGGCGCTGTTCGGCGTCGGGATGACCGCGATCACCGGGGACGGCGTCTGGGACGGCGTCGGCACCCTCTGCATCGGCCTGCTGCTGGTCGTCATCGCGTTCGTGCTGGCGGTCGAGACCCGCTCGCTGCTGCTCGGCGAGTCGGCCCACCCCGAGGTGGTGGGCCGGATCCGGGACGCGCTGGTCGACCACGACTCGGTGGACCGGGTGATCCACATGCGCACCCTGCACCTCGGTCCCGAGGAGCTGCTGGTCGCCGCCAAGATCGCCGTCCCGGCCGACTCGACGGCCACCGAGGTCGCCGAGGCCATCGACGCCGCCGAGGTGCGGGTCCGGCGGGCGGTGCCGATCGCCCGGGTGATCTACCTGGAGCCGGACATCTACAGCGCGGAGAAGGCGGCGGCGGGCGACGACCCGTACGCCACGCCCGGCGGGCCCGTTCCCGGCGGCGCGCACTGAGGTGCCCGGCCGCCCCGGGCGGAGGCCGAAAACGGCCGTAGCGGGCCGCCGTCCGGGGCCGTCGGTGTAGATTCGTCCCCAGAGCCAGAACGTCGCTGCTGATGGCGGTCGATCGGCGGCCCGCCCCCGAGGGGGTGCGCGCCGGTCGAGGGAGAGAGGTCCTCCGACGGTTTGTGCCGAGCAACGGGTCATCCGTGCCGCGCCGGTCGATCGTGCCGCGGGCCGGGCGCCCCGGCGTCGCCGCACACCCGCGCGGCCCGCCGTGTTGTGACGCACTCCAGGACCTCGGCCCACGCCCCACCCGTCAGCGAGGAGCAGACGCATGTCGACCGACACCACCGGTGACTTCAAGGTCGCCGACCTTTCCCTGGCCCCGTTCGGCCGCAAGGAGATCCAGCTCGCCGAGCACGAGATGCCCGGCCTGATGGCGATCCGCGCCGAGTACGCCGAGTCGCAGCCGCTGGCCGGCGCCCGGATCACCGGCTCGCTGCACATGACCGTGCAGACCGCCGTCCTCATCGAGACCCTCACCGCCCTCGGCGCCGAGGTCCGCTGGTGCTCCTGCAACATCTTCTCCACCCAGGACCACGCCGCCGCGGCCATCGCGGTCGGCCCGGAGGGCACCCCGGAGAACCCGCAGGGCGTGCCGGTCTTCGCCTGGAAGGGCGAGACCCTGGAGGAGTACTGGTGGTGCACCGAGCAGGCGCTGACCTGGCCTGACGGCAAGACCCCGAACATGATCCTGGACGACGGCGGTGACGCCACCCTGCTGATCCACAAGGGCGTCGAGTTCGAGAAGGCCGGTGCCGCGCCGGACCCGTCGACCGCCGACAACGACGAGTTCCGCATCATCCTGGAGCTGCTCAACCGCACGCTCGTGGAGACGCCGAACAAGTGGACCGAGGTCGCCGCCACCATCAAGGGCGTCACCGAGGAGACCACCACCGGCGTCCACCGCCTGTACGAGATGCACCGTGACGGCAAGCTGCTGTTCCCGGCGATCAACGTCAACGACTCGGTCACCAAGTCGAAGTTCGACAACAAGTACGGCTGCCGCCACTCGCTGATCGACGGCATCAACCGCGCCACCGACGTGCTGATCGGCGGCAAGGTCGCCGTCGTCTGCGGCTACGGCGACGTCGGCAAGGGCTGCGCCGAGTCGCTGCGCGGCCAGGGCGCCCGGGTCATCGTCACCGAGATCGACCCGATCTGCGCGCTGCAGGCCGCGATGGACGGCTACCAGGTCGCCACCCTGGACGACGTCGTCGAGACCGCCGACATCTTCATCACCACCACCGGCAACAAGGACATCATCCTGGCCTCGCACATGGCCCGGATGAAGCACCAGGCCATCGTCGGCAACATCGGCCACTTCGACAACGAGATCGACATCGCCGGCCTCGGCAAGCTCCCGGGCGTCGTGAAGACCGAGGTCAAGCCGCAGGTCCACGAGTGGCGCAAGGCCGACGGCCGCACCATCATCGTGCTCTCCGAGGGCCGCCTGCTGAACCTGGGCAACGCGACCGGCCACCCGTCCTTCGTGATGTCCAACTCCTTCGCCAACCAGACGATCGCCCAGATCGAGCTGTTCACGAAGACCGAGCAGTACCCGATCGGCGTCTACGTGCTGCCGAAGCACCTGGACGAGAAGGTCGCCCGCCTGCACCTCGACGCGCTGGGCGTGAAGCTGACCACCCTCACCCAGGAGCAGGCCGACTACATCGGCGTCCCGGTCGAGGGCCCGTACAAGTCGGAGCAGTACCGCTACTGACGCGGTGACGCCCATCGGCCCCGTGCCGACGCACGCCGGTGGCCGGCACTACCCGAGGGGAGTGCCGGCCACCGGCGTGCGCGGAGCGGGTTCAGTGGAAGACCTCCGTGGTCCAGGCGTTCTCGTCGGTGCCGAGCGAGGTGACCCGGTCGAGCAGGCCGGCGAAGCCGCCGATCGAGGCGAACGGCGCCTCCCCGTCCATCGCCGAGACGCAGAGCTTGACCCCCTGGGAGACCCGGCAGCTGTGCGGCGGTTCCTGGACGGGGAAGCCGAACGGGTTGGTCGGGGTAGGCGTCGGGACGGTGTCGGGCACGGCCGTCAGGGAGATCGACTTGTCGCCCAAGCTGAAGCTGACGGACGCCTCCCAGGCGTGGTTGACGGCGGTCTCCGGACCGTAGTCCAAGCTCGCTCCCGCCGGGGTCAGGCCGGCGGGCAGGTCGTTGACCGTGAACGGCATGGCCACCGCCCGCGGCTCGGTGTGAACCCCGGCGGCGACCTGCACCACCACGTCCGCGACCTGGTCCGCGTCGCTCATGTACGAGGCGTGCAGCTCGGCCCAGCGGCCGTCGGCGGTCTGGAAGCGCAGCGTCCGGTCCAGGCCCGCGCCGGCCGGGTTGTCCGGTGCGATGCCGACCCAGTACGCCGGCCTGCCGTTCACCGGGGCGGCGTCCACCCGGTACCGGGGCCCGGCACCGCCGGAGTCGAGCGCGGGCTCCACCCCGGGCGCGTAGACGGTCAGGAAGAGCAGCTGGCGGTTGAAGTCGGCGGTGGCGTTCGTCTGCTTCGGGCCGATGACCTTGGCCTGCGACATCCCCGGCTGCCCGCTGAAGCCCTTGTTGTAGACGACGGTGTCGAAACCGGCGGGCAGCCGGCCGAAGGTGCCCTGCACCACGAGCGGGTTGTGGCCGGTGTCCGGGCCGAGCGGGGGGCCGGAGGTGCCGGTGGAGGCGGAGGCCGCCGCCACGGTGGAGCCCGAGCGGCCGTCCGGCCAGGCGGTGCTCAGGGTGGCGGCGCCGACCGCCACCGCCGTCACCGCGCCGAGCACGGCCAGGCGCCGGCGCATCAGCCGGGAACGGCCGGTCCGGACGGACCAGGCGGTGTCGGGCGTGGCCGTCGGCGCCGGGGCGTCGGCCAGCGCGGTGAGTTCGAAGACCAGCCGTTGCTCGGTCGCGCTGAGCGGGGAGGAACCGTCGTACGGGTCGTTCACGGTGCGATCCTTTCGGAGGGACCGGCCGCCGCTGCGGCGGTCTCGCGGTCGAGGTGCCGACGCAGCGCGTCGAGGCCCCGGGAGGTCTGGCTCTTGACGTTGCCGGTGGAGCACGCCATCGCGGCGGCGGTCTGCTCGACGGTGAGGTCGCAGTAGTAGCGCAGGACCACCGCCGCCCGTTGACGGGGCGGCAGGGCGGTCAGCGCGGTACGGAGGTCGACCGAGACGTCCAGGTCCGGGCCGGACACCGCCCGCTCCGGGAGGGTGTCCTCCCGGCGGCGCGCCGACCACCGGCCCCACGGCGAGCGCTGCTCGGCGAGGAACGTGTTGACGAGGACCGTCCGCACGTAGCCGTCGATGTTCTCCACTTTGGACATGCGGCCCCAGCGCACGTAGAGCTTGGTGACCGTCTCCTGGACGAGGTCGTCCGCGCGGTGCCAGTCACCGCACAGCAGATAGGCCACCTTGCGCAGCCACGGGGTCCGCGCGGAGGCGTACTCCGTGAACTCGGCGTCTCGGGTCTGCTTCGGCATCGATGGGACTTCCCTTCCGGCGATGCCTCGGTTCGCAGCGCCCACCTCCCTGATGCGGCCCGTCGGGGGGAGGTTGCATGCCGGTCGCGAAAGATCCCGGACGTAGGCTTTCGGGCATGCCCAACGGCCGGTACTCGCTCCACGACACCCATGACCACGTCCTGCTCGGCGAGGAGCGGTTCAGCTGCGCGCCCGGCCCGGCCGGCTGGCGGTACGTCTCCAAGACGTACGCGCCGGACGGCCGCGTCCTCGGCACGGTGGACCTCACCCTGGACTCGCGCGCCCGGCCGCTGCGGATGGAGTTGCGGGCCGGCGGCTGGCAGGTCCGCGGCGGCGCCGTCGACGGGGTCGCCTGGGTGCGGGCCGACGTGGCCGACCCGGCCGGCGAGCAGGCGGTGGAGGGGCACGACCGGGCCCACGGCTTCACCGGGCGCTCGCCCGGGTTCCTGGTCGCCACCGCGCGGTTGCTGCGGCTGCGGGAGGGGGCGAGCGCGCGGGTGCGGCTGGTCGCGTTCACCGAGCCGGTGCTGGCGCCGCGCACCTTCGACCAGGGCTGGCTGCTGGAGGGCGTCGAGACGCATGCGACGGACTCGGGGCCGCTGGTCGTCGAGCGGTACCAGGTGGCGGACCTGGAGACGGGCGAGCAGCAGGTGGTGCACCTGGCCGGGGACGTGGTGCTGGCGGCGGGCGGGGTCGAGCTGGAGGAGCTGGAGTCGCCGCCCAACCCGTGGCCGGCGGAGTTCGGTGACGGCGAGGGCGCGGGCGGCTGACGCGTCGGGCGCTGACGGGGCGGGTGCCTACCGGGTCAGGCGGGCGGGGCGAAGCCGCCGCCGGAGGCCGGGGGCGCCGGCGGTGCGGGCGGCGCCGGTGCGGCCGGGGGAGCGGACAGGGGAGCCGCTGGGGCACCCGGCGGGGTCGGCGGAGCCGGCGGGGTCGGGGCCCAGGCCTGCTGATGGGCGTGGGCCTGGGCGTGCGCCTGCCGCTGGGCCTGCGCCTCGGCCTGGGCCTGCTGGGCCGCGTACCCCTGCGCCCGGCTCCACTCGCGCCGCTGGCGCTCGGTCAGCACCGCCCCCAGGTACGCCGCCGGGTGCACCCCGTACGGCACCGGGTGGCCGGTACGGGCCGCCAGGTCGTCCGCGAGCCGGGCGGACATCTGGTGGGCGACGACCTGGTCCAGCTGGCCGATCCGCCCGAGGAACTGCCGGACGGCCAGCCAGAGCGGCTCAGGCACGGCGGAGAAGTCCAGCGCGACCAGCTCGCCGCCGATCGCCTGCAGCAGCTGCGGGTTCACCGGCGGCAGCGCGATCGCCGAGCCGCTCCCGCCGGGCACCCGCTCGCGGACCACCAGCGTCCCCGCGAAGACGTCGCCCAGCCGCTTGCCCTCCGAGGACACCACCGAGCAGACCACCGCCGGGACCCCGAACAGCACGATGATCTCCAGGAAGCCGACCAGCCCGCGCACCAGCGAGTGCCGGAACCGCACCGGCCCGCCGTCGCTGCGCACCACCCGGAGCCCCAGCGCGGCCTTGCCCAGCGAGCGTCCCCGGGTCAGGGTCTCGATCATGACCGGCAGCGCGACCAGGAAGAAGACGGTCAGTCCGATCGTCACGGCGGCGACCGCCGCACCGTCCAGGTCGACCAGGATCAGGCTCAGCAGCAGGGTGGTCGCCACCAGCCCCGCGATCTGCACGGTGAGGTCGAGGACGATCGCCAGCCCCCGGCTCGGAAGCTTCGCCGCGCGCAGGCCGAGGACGACGGCCTCGCCCGTCACCAGGTCGCTCAAGACACCCGTCCGTTCCCGTCGGTGGTACGCGGTCCGTGGGCGGGGAATCCGGCGGATCGGCCCCCACGATCCCGAGATCTGCTGCCGTCAACATACGGGGCCGCGGAGCCCGCCGGGAAGGGAGGTCCCGACGGTCGCCACGCCGTCCGGCCCTGGCATGCTGGGCCCACCTGTCCGCACCGCCCGACCGCGCCCCGCGCCGACCATGGAGCCGCCGCATGGACCTGGACGTCTTCGTCGCCACCCACCAGGGGGAGTGGGCCCGGCTGGACGCCCTCGCCAGGAAGCGACGCCCGACCGGTGAGGAGGCCGACGAACTCGTCGCCCTCTACCAGCGCGTCACCGGGCACCTGGCCAAGGTCCAGGCCGCGGCGCCCGACCCGACCCTGGAAGGCCGGCTGACCAGCCTGGTCTCGCGGGCCCGCGACGCGGTCACCGGCAGCCGGACCAGCGGCTGGCGGGACGTCGCGCGCTACTACACGGTGAGCTTCCCGGCCGCCCTCTACCGTTCGCGCCGCTGGTGGATCCCGGTCGCGGTGATCTCCCTGCTCGCCACCGCGCTGGTCGCCTGGTGGGTGGCCGGCCACCCCGAGGTCCGCAACAGCCTGGCCGCGCCGGCCGAGCTGCGGGAGATGACCAGGCCCGGCGGCGCGTACGAGACCTACTACTCCGACCGTCCGGCGAGCTCCTTCGCCGCCCAGGTCTGGACGAACAACGCCTGGATCGCCGTCCAGTGCCTGCTGTACGGCGTGGTGCTCGGCCTCCCGGTGCTGTGGGTGCTGCTGAGCAACGTCCTCAACCTCGGCCTCGGCGTAGGGCTGATGGCCTCCGCCGGCCGGCTCGACACCTTCCTCGGCCTGCTCATCCCGCACGGCCTGCTGGAGCTGACCGCCGTCTTCGTGGCCGGCGGCCTGGGGCTGCGCCTCGGCTGGACGATCGTCGACCCCGGCCCGCGCACCCGCGCCACCGCACTCGCCGAACAGGGCCGCTCGATCATCGGCATGGCCATCGGCCTGGCCACGGTGCTGGCGGTGTCGGGCGTCCTGGAGGCGTTCGTGACCCCGTCCGGCCTGCCGACCTGGGCCCGGATCACCATCGGCGTGCTCGCCGAGGTGGCGTTCCTGTTCTATGCGCTGCTGTTGGGCCGAAAGGCCGCCGCGGCCGGAGAAACCGGCGACCTGGACGCGGCCGATCGGGCGGACCTGCAGCCGGTCGCGGCCTGAGCGATGTGATCAACAGGCCCCTGAGCTGCTACTGTTCTCGCAACCCAGCAAAACCATTGACGTGGTTGGGGTGGGCTAGTAGGTTTGAACGGTTGGACCGGCTGGACAACAGCCAGGCTCGGGCGTTAATGTCTACGACACCGCCGAGTCGAGGCGAGTGTGCTTCATCGAATGCGCACCCTCTCCGACAAGGTAAATCCTGGAACTGAGCACACCGAAAGCTTTGATAGGCTTCGGAGCGAAGTTGAAGGAAATCCCCCCAGCGGGAATCGGATGAATGAAACTCCGGAAAACGGAGCGGAAAACGTCTGGTAAGCTGGAAACACGAAAGAACGAAGCGCCCGGAGGGCCGGTGTGAAAGCCGCCTGAAGGAAGCGTCCGTTCCTTGAGAACTCAACAGCGTGCCAAAAGTCAACGCCAGATATGTTGACATCCCCGGCCTCGGACTTGTTCTGGGGTTGGAGATTCCTTTTGAAATAACACTAGCGAGGACGCAGTGCGCGGGATCACCCTATTCCGGTGGTTGCCGTGCCGCTCACCGCGGGTGTGAACCGGATTACCGGTAATCATTCACGGAGAGTTTGATCCTGGCTCAGGACGAACG